>NZ_JBSLZM010000039.1:0-3791 GCF_056494385.1 Aquifex sp.
GATGGTCTGCACCAGGCTATAGAGGTAAAAGAAGGGGTTGAGGTAAAAGAGGAAAACCAAACACTCGCATCAATAACCTTCCAGAACTACTTCAAGTTATACAAAAAGCTTGCGGGAATGACCGGAACCGCTGAAACGGAAGCTCTTGAGTTTAAGGAGATTTACGGACTTGACGTAGTTGTTATACCCACCCACAAACCCATGATAAGGAAGGACCTCCCGGACCTCGTTTACAAGACAAAGGAGGAGAAGTGGGAAAGGGTTGTTGAAGAAGTGTTTTTAAATCACGTATTCGGAAGACCAGTTCTCGTAGGAACCGTATCCATAGAGGATAACGAGAAGCTCTCGGCACTTCTCAAGAACAAGAAACTTCTTAAGGAGATAGCAAACAGGAAGAGCTTCAGAAAAAGGCTTGAGGAAACTGCAAAAAAGCTTAACATTCCCCTTGAAGAAGTTGAGAAGAAAGTAAAAGAAGTTCTCAAGGGGGGGATCCCCCACAACGTTCTGAACGCAAAGCACCACGAAAGGGAAGCGGAAATCATAGCCCAGGCGGGAAGAATCGGAGCGGTAACGATAGCCACGAATATGGCCGGTAGGGGAACGGACATACTACTCGGAGGAAATCCCGAATACCTTGCAAAGCAGATGCTGAAGGAAAAAGGACTTAATCCCGAGGAGGCAACCGAGGAAGAGTTTAAAAAAGCCCTTGAGGAAGCTTATAAGATAACCGAGAAGGAAAAGGAGGAGGTGAAAAAGCTCGGGGGACTACTCGTAATAGGAACGGAAAGGCACGAATCCAGGAGAATAGACAACCAGTTAAGGGGTAGAGCAGGAAGACAAGGAGACCCCGGGGAAAGCAGGTTCATACTATCCCTTGAGGATGACCTTCTAAGACTATTCGGAGGGGATAGGGTAAGCAAGCTCATGGATATGATGAAGATAGAAAGGGGAGAGCCGATAGAGAGCAGAATGGTATCAAAAGCCCTTGAAAATGCTCAAAAGAGGGTAGAAGCCCAGAACTTCCAGATAAGAAAAAGGCTTTACGAGTTTGACAGCGTGATGAATACCCAACGGGATGTAGTGTATACCCTCAGGAGAAGCATACTTGAAGGGGAAAACCTTAGAGAAAAGATTAAGGAGTTCCTTAGGGAAATACTTGAAAGAAGGGTTAACGAACTTCTTCCCGAAGACGACCCGGATTTATGGGATGCAGAATCCTTAAAGAACTTCCTCAAAGAACTTACGGGAAAGGAGGTTGATATACCAAAGCTAAGGGATAAGGAAGAGCTCGTAAACAAGCTTTACGAGGAGCTCCTAAAAATTTACGAAGAAAAGGAAAAGGAAATAGGAAGCCAAGAGGCTATGAGGGAACTGGAAAGAGTTATCCTCCTGAACATACTTGACAACGCGTGGAGGGAACACCTACACACCTTAGATAAACTAAGAGAAGGTATATACCTCAGGGGATACGCCGGAAGGGACCCGATAATTGAGTATAAGCGGGAAGCTTACGAGCTCTTTGAGGATATGATGGATAGAGTTAAGTTCCAAACCCTTAACACACTCTTCAATGTTCAGATAGCTTCCGCGGAAGAGGTTCAGGAAGTTGAAAAGGAAGAAGCAAAGAAACACGAGGAACTCCTAAAAGAGGCAACCCTTAGCTCCCAAAACAAGAGTAATAAAAGACCGAGACCAAAGACCCTTAAGGAGAGACTTCAAGAAGAGAGATTACGTAAAAGGAAGGCAAAAATGCGGAAGAAAGGGGAAGCCTAAGCTAAAATTCTTTTTATGGAAAACTTAGAAAATCTCGTAAAGAAGTATATAAAACCGGGCTACGAGTTTGAGCTTTTCTATGAGAGAAAGAAAAAAACTAAGATAGAAGTTTCAAACGAAGAGGTTGAAAACGTGTCTTCCGCCGAGGAGGGAGGACTCGGTATAAGGGTTCTCAAGGATAAAAGACTAGGTTTTGCATACACCTCTTACATCGGTGAGGAAGAAATAAAGGACACCGTTGAAAAGGCTATGGAGATGTGCGACATAGAGGAACCCGATGAGGGTAATACCTTTGTGGAAAAACTCGGGGAGGCGGAAGCGGAATCCGTTTACGACGAAGAAGGCCTAAAAACACCTCTTGAGGAAAAGATGGAAATCCCGGTCCTTATGGAGAAATACGCTAAGGAGCTTGATAAGAGAATAATCGGAGTAAGGAAATCAACGCTCACGGAGGTTGAGTTTGAGGTATTTATGAAGAACTCCTACGGCGTTGAGTATTTTTATAAAGGAACTTCATACTCCACGATGATATCAACCCTCGGAACGGAAGAAGGGGACAGCGCTATAGCCTGGGAGTTTAGAGCCTCCAGAAGGCTTAAAAACCTTGATTGGAAGGATATGGTAAAAGATGCGGTTTTCAAGACGGTAAACCTTTTGAAACCTTCAACTTTTGAAACAAGGAGTATGCCCGTAGTGTTTTTCAGAGACTCATTTGCTATGCTACTTGATGCATTTAGCCCGATGTTTTTGGGGGATTACTACGTAAAAGGTAAAACTCTCCTGAAGGGAAAAGTCGGGGAAAAAGTTGCTAATGAGAAAATAACGCTAATAGACGACGGGACACTTAAGGAAGGCTTTGCAACTGTTCCCTATGATGCCGAGGGTATTCCTACCTCAAGAAAAGAAGTTATAGAAAAAGGTGTTTTTAAAGGATTCCTTCACAGTTTATACACTGCGAAAAAATCCGGGGAAAAACCTACGGGAAACTCCGTAAGGGGAAGCTATAAAGAGCTACCTTCCTCCGGAACGACGAACTTCTACCTCCAGAAGGGAGAAATTAGTCTTGAGGAACTTCTTTCATCCCACGATGAGGTGTTTTTAATCCTTGAGGTTATGGGCCTTCACACCGTTGACCCTATATCGGGAGATTTTTCCCTCGGTTGTTCCGGTGTTCTATTTGAAAAAGGAAAGAAGGCAAAGAGTGTAAGGGGTATTACAGTAGCCGGAAACATACTTGAACTTTTTAAAAATATTGAGGGTGTAGGTGATGACCTGAGGTTTTACGGAAGCGTGGGGTCACCCTCAGTTCTTGTGAGGGAACTCACCCTGGGAGGAGGTTAATGAAAAGGGCAATCCTGTTGCTGATATGGCTCTTGCTTGTTGTTTTCACGATGGCTTCTTTTTACGTTTCTTACTCCACTTTTGTTGCAGAAAGGAATAAAAAAATAGGGGAAGATATATCAGCCCTTCTCATAGCGATACCCCAGCAGAATATAGTCTACCTTCCCTACCCTGAGCTTCTGGCTGTCAAAATAAATAAGGGGGGAAACATAATAAGAACGGCGAATACCTTAAAACCCCTTGATTTATCAAAATACGATATGTCCCTCAGAAAGGTAGAAAACGACACAGTGGAAGTTTACGTTAAAAAACCTTCCCTTGACGAGTTTATAGTTTTCCTCGTATCAAAACCTGTCTTTGGAGGATTACTCGCCTTTATATTCGTTATTTATATAAGCTTTTTCTATCTAACCGTCTCCGAGTTGAGGGAAGTTAAGGTAATAAAAACCTTTAAGGAGACCGGAAGTAAGCTTAAAAAGGAAGAAATACTTAAAAAGTTGAAAGCCATAAAACTTCTTTTCCACACCGAGAAAATACTTAAAGAGGAGAGTGTTGAAAAGGCCAAAAAACTCGTTGATGAACTTATAAACGAGATAGAAAATAAATAAGGAGGGAATTTAAATGAAAATTCTCATAGTCTCCTTTGATAAGAACTTAGTTGATAGCCTGAAGGCACA
>NZ_JBSLZM010000040.1:0-7371 GCF_056494385.1 Aquifex sp.
ATTAAGAAAGTTATAGTTGTCGGTTATGCGGACCCCAAGGGACCGAACCGTTATAACTTTGACCTTTCAACCAGAAGAGCTCAAAACGTTGCAGCATATCTCATAAGAAACGGAATACCCGTTGAGAAGATTAGAATCGCAGCATACGGTGAAGAACTTGCGGACATAATAGGTGAAAGAGACGTAGAACAAAGAGCTGTTGATGTCATAGTTCTTTACTAATCTTACCTCTTCTGTTTCTTTATTTTTTTTATATTATTGCTCTTATCCCCCTTTATAGGATAGCCTTTCCCTAGCATGTCCGTATACGTAGAGAAAATTCCCGATAAAATAAACTCCCTATGAAGATAGGTATCTTTGACAGCGGTGTGGGGGGGCTTACTGTTCTCAAAGCTATAAGGAATAGGTATAAGAACGTTGATATAGTTTACCTCGGAGACACCGCAAGGGTTCCTTACGGGATAAGGTCTAAAGATACTATAATCCGCTATTCCCTTGAGTGTGCGAACTTTTTAAAGGAAAAGGAAGTAGACGTAATAGTAGTTGCGTGCAATACGGCAAGTGCTTATGCCCTTGAACGTTTAAAAAAAGAGATAAACGTTCCCATTTTCGGTGTAATAGAACCCGGTGTAAAAGAGGCTTTAAAAAAGTCAAAGAGTAAAAAAATTGGGGTGATAGGAACTCCTGCAACCATTAAAAGTAAAGCATACCAGTGTAAACTTGAAGAAGAAGGAGTAGAAGTATTTGCTAAAGCTTGCCCTTTATTTGTTCCCCTTGTGGAAGAAGGACTTCTGGAAGGAGAGATAACAAAGAAGGTTGTAGAACACTACCTAAGGGAGTTTAGAGGGAAGATTGATACTTTAATCCTGGGGTGCACCCACTATCCACTTCTTAAGAAAGAGATAAAAAGTTTCCTAAAAGATATAGAAGTTATAGATTCATCCGAGGCTTTATCTCTCTCCCTTAAGGAATGGATTAGGAACCAGGGTAACTCTTCCCTTGAACTTTTCTTTACCGACCTATCCCAAAATCTTTATTTTTTGATTAAATTAATTCTCGGGAGCGAGTATCCCGTAAAACTTGCGGAGGGGGTTTTCACACTTTAATAATTTTTATGTTATAATACCTATTTGCCTTACTCATAAAAGGAGAGGTGATATGCCATGATACAGAGGCAAACTTATTTAAACGTTGCAGACAACTCGGGGGCAAAGAAAGTTCAGGTTATAGGTATACCTTACGCACCGAGGAAATACGCAACCTTAGGGGACGTTGTGACCGTTACGGTAAAGGAAGCTCTGCCCCAAGGAAACGCAAAGAAGGGAAAAATTTACAGGGCTATTATAGTGAGAACCGCAAAAGAAGTGAGAAGACCCGATGGAAGTTATATAAAGTTTGACGATAATGCCTGTGTTCTTCTCAACCAGTACGGTGAGCCCCTCGGGACACGTGTTCTCGGACCAATAGCGAGAGAGGTGAGGAATAAAGGCTTTACTAAGATAGCTTCCTTAGCACCGGAGGTGGTTTAATGGCTGCAAAAATCAAGAGAGGAGACACGGTAGTAGTAGTAAGGGGAAAGGAAAAAGGAAAACAGGGTAAGGTTTTAAGGGTTTACAAGAAGGTAAAAAGGAGAAATAAGAAAGGAGAACCGGTATACGTTAGACACTTCGTAATAGTTGAAGGAGTAAGACTCATAAAGAAACACGTAAAGCCCATAGAAGGCGTAAGGGAAGGAGGAATTATAGAAACTGAAGGACCTATAGACGTGAGTAACGTTATGCTTCTTTGTCCGAACTGTAACAAACCGACCAGGGTTGGCTTCAGGATAGTTGAGGAGGGGAACGTAAGGAGGAAATACAGGTATTGTAAGAAGTGTAATGAGAATATAGACCTCGTAAGTGAAAAGGTGATAAAGGGAGGCTGATATGAGTACAACGGAAACTAAATACGTTCCGAGACTTTACAAAAAGTATAAGGAAGAAGTGGTTCCTAAACTCATACAGAAGTTCCAGTATAAAAACCCGATGCAGGTTCCGAGACTTGTGAAGATAGTTGTAAACATGGGTGTAGGGGAAGCGGTTCAGGACATAAAACAACTAGAAAGAGCTGTGGAAGATCTCAGGGCTATAACGGGACAACAACCTATGATAACGAGGGCAAGAAAGTCGGAAGCGGGATTCAAACTGAGGAAGGGAATGCCCATAGGATGTAAGGTAACCCTTAGAAAGGAAAGGATGTGGGACTTCCTTGATAAGGTTATATCCGTTGCACTTCCCAGGGTTAAGGACTTTAAAGGTTTAAACCCCCGTTCCTTTGACGGAAGAGGAAATTACGCTTTCGGAATAGCGGAACAGATAGTGTTTCCGGAAATAGACTACGACAAGGTGGACCGCATAAGGGGAATGGACATAATTATTAACACAACTGCGGAAACGGACGAGGAAGCTTTTTGGCTGCTCTCACTCTTAGGACTGCCCATAAGGGCTATGTGATAGAATGCTTAATTTTGGGAGGTAAGTATGCCGAGAAAGGCTAAAGTTGTTAAAGACTTAATGTATTACCCGAAGTGGAAAAGCAGGAAGAAGAATAGATGTCCCATATGCGGAAGGCCGAGAGCCTTTATCAGATACTTTAACATGTGCAGAATATGTTTTAGGGAACATGCCCTGAGAGGTGACCTTCCCGGTGTTAGAAAAGCGAGCTGGTAAGGGGCTTTTAAGCCCAACTGCCGGCTCACAGGAGGTTGTTAGATGAGTGCTGTAGATCCGATAGCGGATATGTTCTCCGCCATCAAGAACGCGATAATGAGGAGAGATGATTTCCTTTACGTTCCTTCCTCAAAGATGAAGGAGAGAATTCTTGAAGTCTTGAAAAGAGAAGGATTCATACAGGACTGGGAAGCGCTGAAAGGAGAAAAGTATGAAGAAGAGTTCAAGAAGATGAAGGAACTTGCGGAAAAATCCCCCAACCCGAAGATGAGGAGATACCTCCAACAGCTTATAGACTACAACAAGGGAACCCAGTATCCCCTCAAGATATACCTCAAGTATTTAGACCCAAAAAAGAGAAGAAGTGCATTAACAAATATAGTTAGGGTTTCAAAGGGTGGAAGAAGGGTTTACGCAGGTGTAAGGACTATGCCTTACGTTAAGAGAGGACTCGGAATAGCGATAGTCTCAACGGATGCAGGCATTATGACGGACCACGAGGCCAGGAAACTAAGGAAAGGCGGAGAAGTTATAGCATTCGTATGGTAAGGAGGGAAAGCGATGTCCAGACTGGCGAAGAAACCCATTCAATACCCCGAAAATGTAAAGGTTTCTTACGACGAAAAGGAACACAAGGTAACCGTTGAAGGACCTAAGGGAAAGCTTGAGCTTAACGTTCACCCTGACATAAAGGTAACACTGAACCAACAAGAGAGGTGGATAAAGCTTGACAGGCCTTCCGACAGGAGTTTCCATAAGGCTATCCACGGAACTATGGCCGCATTGATAAAGAACATGATAAAGGGAGTTACGGAAGGGTTTACCGAAATTCTTGAGATACACGGTCTCGGATACAGAGCACAGCTAAAAGGAAATGTTCTTGAACTCCACCTCGGTAAGTCCCACCCGGACATATACCCGATACCACCCGATGTAAAGATAGAGGTTAAGGGAAACGAGATACACATACACGGCATAGACAAACAAAGGGTTGGACAGGTAGCTGCCGAGATTAGGAGTTTCAGAAAGCCCGACCCGTATAAGGGTAAAGGTATTAGGTATAAAGGTGAACAGCTTAAGCTAAAACCCGGAAAAGCTGCAGGTAAGAAGTAAGGAGGTTAAATAGATGCCGAGGTTAAAGACAAGAAGGGAAAAGAGACTCAGAAGACACAAGAGGATAAGAAAGAAGGTTTTCGGAACTCCGGAAAGACCCAGGCTTTGTGTTTACAGAAGCTTAAAGCACTTTTATGCTCAGATAATTGACGATACTATAGGCCATACACTCGTAAGTGCCTCTACCTTAGACCCTGAATTTGAAAAAATAACCGGCAAGAGAGGCGGGAAGTCTATAAAAGACGCCGAGATCGTGGCGGAAATAATAGCAAGAAGGGCTCTTGAAAAAGGTATAAAGAAGGTGGTATTTGACAGGGGCGGGTTTAAGTATCACGGGAAGATAAAGGCCTTTGCGGATAAATGCAGAGAAATGGGACTTGAGTTTTAAAGGAGGTTGTTATGGGCGGAAAAGATATAGACATGATGATTGAAGAAAGAAGGACAAAGCAGAAGATAGACGAAATCCTTCCTGAACTCCAGCTTGAGGAAAGACTCATATACGCAAACAGAACAGCAAGAGTTACAAAGGGTGGGAGAAGGTTCTCCTTCAGCACGCTCGTAGTTGTCGGGGACCGCAAGGGGCACGTAGGCTTCGGGCACGGAAAAGCTAAAGAAGTTACCCTTGCCATAGCAAAAGGTATAGAGAGAGCTAAGAAGAACATAATAAGAGTTCCGATAATTGAGGGGACTGTTCCCCACGACGTGATAGGAAAGTTTGGAGCTACTAAGATAATCGTTCTTCCCGCAAGAAGGGGAACAGGTGTTGTTGCCGGTGGTGCTGCAAAGCCTGTATTTGAGCTGGCGGGATATACAGACGTTCTCACAAAAATTATAGGAAGCACAAACCCTGATAACGTTGTAAGAGCGGTTTTTGACGCACTTCTGCAGCTAAAAACACCCGAACAGATAGCAGAAGAGAGAGGTATTCCCTTAGAAGAACTCCTAAAGAGATACAGAAGGTATGCACTTCCCAAGATGAACATAAAGCATTACTACCCGTGGAGGGGTATCTATGGCTAAGCTGAAGGTAAAACTCTTGAGAGGCCTTGCGGGAGAAAGTGAGAGACACATACAGGCTGTAAAATCCCTGGGTCTCAAGAAAAGGGGACAAGAGAGGATTCTTGAAGAAAACCCTATGGTTCTTGGAAACATAAGAAAGGCTTTCCACCTCGTGGGTGTTGCCTACAGAATAGACTTCTCGGGTGATATACCTGTTGTTGAGAGGGATTTATCGGAAGAGCCGGACTATACGGTGATAAACAAAGACGGAGTTTACACAAACGGAAAGGGTGTTTACTACTTCTCAAGAGTTACAGACCTTGAGGACTTTCTAAGGAGAAAGGGCTACACGAAGTATAAGAACTGGGAAGGAGAAGTTGTAGAACTTTAAAGGAGGTAATTAGAATGGTAGGACTTCACGAATTACAACCTCACTGGGGAGCTACGAAGCCTAAAAAAAGGGTAGGAAGGGGTATAGGTTCGGGACACGGAAAAACTGCGGGAAGGGGACATAAGGGACAAAAATCCCGTTCCGGTGATAGAAAGATGCCTCCGTACTTTGAGGGTGGACAAACTCCCCTGTATATGCGTGTTCCGAAGAGAGGATTTAAGAACCCGAACAGGAAAGAATATACACCGGTTAACGTTGGAGTTATAAATAAACTCTTTGAAGAAGGAACGGAGATAACACCTGAAGTTCTGGCAAGCAGGGGACTTTGTGATGAAAAAGACAGGGTAAAGATTCTCGGAGACGGAGAGCTTACAAAGAAGTTTGTTATAAAAGCTCATGCATTTTCAAAGTCCGCGAAGGAGAAAATAGAGAAAGCAGGCGGAAAGTGGGAAGTCATATCTTAAAGGGGGTTAAAAAATGTATGCGGTAATAAAGACGGGCGGAAAGCAGTATAGGGTCGAAAAAGGTATGAAGCTTAAGGTTGAGAAGCTTCCCAACGAAGTCGGAGAAACGGTAGAGTTCGAAGCTCTTATGATAAGGAAGGACGACGGAACTGTTGAACTCAACAAGGGAAAGGTAATAGCGGAAGTAAAAGCCCACGGCAGGGGTAAAAAAATAATAGTTTTCAAATACAGACCTAAGAAGAACTACAAGAGGTGGAAAGGACACAGGCAACCTTACACGGAAATAGAGATAAAGGATATAGTTGAGTAGTTAAATCCCTTTTTCTTTTCTCTTATCTCACCTTGTATCACTAATAAGTTCCAGTTGTTGCCTTATAAACTCTCTCAGTTCCCCGTTAATATCTTCCCTTCTTAATGCGAAGGTTATAACGGTTTTTAGGTATCCTATTGGTGTTCCCGTGTCGTAAACCGGATTTTTAACTTTATAAGCGTATATAGCTTCCTCCTCAAGAAGCATTTTCATAGCGTCTGTTAGTTGTATCTCTCCACCCTTACCGGGTTTTGTTAGCTTAAGTTTCTCGAAAATACTCGGCGTGAATGCATACCTTCCTACTATGGCAAGGTTTGAAGGAGCCTCTTCCGGCAAGGGTTTCTCTATTAGGTCTTCTATTATGTAGGTTTCCTCGTCCAGCTCCCTCACCTTTGCTATACCGTATTTTGAAACCTCTTCCCAGGGAACTTCCATAAGGGCTACAATTGAGTTTCCGAACTTTCTAAAAAGTTTAAGCATTCTACCGAGCTCTTCTTCTTCGTTATCTATGATTATGTCCCCCAGAGCGACTATAAAGGGTTCTTGGGATACTGCCGGTTCAGCTATCAACACAGCATGACCAAGCCCGAGCTGTTCCTTCTGTCTCACGTAAATAGGGTTAATCATGTTTGCTATGTAAACGACTTCTTTAAGAAGTTTCTCTTTTCCGGCTTTTTTTAAGTGTTCCTCAAGTTCCACGTTATGGTCAAAATGGTTTTCTATGGCCTTTTTGTGTCTTCCCGTTACGAATATAAGGTTTTCAATGCCTACGTTCACTAAGGCTTCTACTATGAACTGAATTATAGGTTTATCAATTATGGGAAGCATTTCTTTAGGCATGGCTTTTGTAGCAGGTAAAAACCTCGTTCCCCAACCCGCAACAGGTAAGACAGCCTTTCTAATATCTCTCATCTTTCCCCTCCCATACGATTTTAAAGGAAATTAAGGCAGAAAACAAACCTATTAAAGCTCCTACTATTACATCTAACGGGAAATGAACACCAACGTAAATCCTTTCAAAGGCTATTAGAAATGCATATAGAAATAGTATTGCTTTTATGTGCACTTTTTCTTTTCTTGATAGAACAGTAGCTATCGTGAAAGCCATAGCTGTATCTCCCGAAGGAAAAGAACGCCAGTAAAGGGGTATTAAAAGTTTAACGTCATCAAGCAAGCTTGCAGGTCTTGGTTGGTTAAAAACTTCTTTAAGAGATATTACCGTAACTGTTTCAAGAGTTATAGCAAGAATAAAGGGTTTCAGTTTCTCCTTTCGGAATAGATAAGTGATTATTAAGAGAGGAATGAGAATATATCCCGAACCCAGATAGGAAAAGTAGTAAAAAAACTTATTGAAGAAGGGATTATCAATATCGTTTATCAACCTGA
>NZ_JBSLZM010000041.1:0-2760 GCF_056494385.1 Aquifex sp.
GTGTTCTTTTGGTTTTACGTTTACCCCTTCAACCTCTACACTTTCTCCTTCCCTTACCTTGTAATCAGGACTCTTTACCACCCTTCCTCCTACCCTTACCCTTCCTTCCCTTATTAGTTCCTTTGCCGCCTTTCTGGTTACGTTTATGGCTTTTGCTATATACTTGTCCAGTCTCACAATATAGAATTTAAAAAATTATGGCTCACAAGTTTGACCCTGCAAGGATTAAGAAGCTTGATGATCCGTCAAGACTTGAGCTGTTTGACCCCGAGAAGGTTTTAAAGGAGTTCGGGATAAAAGAGGGAATGACCGTTCTTGACGTAGGAACGGGTGCAGGGTTTTACCTTCCTTACCTTTCAAAGCTTGTAGGTGAAAAGGGAAAAGTTTACGCAATAGACGTTCAAGAGGAAATGGTAAACTACGCAAGGGAGAAGGTTCAAAAACTCGGTCTCAAAAACGTTGAAGTTTTAAAGTCTGAAGAAAACAGAATTCCCCTTCCGGACAATACGGTTGATTTCATATACATGGCGTTTACCTTTCACGAGCTGTCCGAGCCTTTAAAGTTCCTTGAAGAGCTCAAAAGGGTTGCAAATAACTTTGCTTACCTTGCGATAATCGACTGGAAAAAGGAAGAGAGGGATAAAGGTCCCCCTCCGGAGGAGGTTTACTCCGAGTGGGAAATAGGTTTAATCCTTGAAGACGCAGGTATAAGAGTGGGAAGGGTCGTTGAAATTGGTAAATACTGCTTAGGTGTGTACGCAGTTATAGTAAAAGAAGAACAACAAAACCCGTTAGCAAACATTCCCTTCAAGATACCACCTGCTCTTTAGTTCTCTTTCCTAACTTCATTTCATACATTCTTTTGTCTGCTACTTCTATTAACTTTTCGGGAGTATCTCCGTCTTCCGGGTATGTAGCGATTCCGTAGCTTGCGGATATACCGAATTCTTTAAAGGTTTCTTCTATCCTCTTTCTTATCCTTTCCCCTACTATCTTTCCCATCCCTTTTTCCTTTCCTTTCAGGATTATCACGAATTCGTCACCACCGTATCTGATGGGTATATCCTCGCTTCTTATACTTTCCCTGATTATCTGGGCTATCTTTTTGAGAACTTCGTCCCCTACCTTATGTCCGTATTTATCGTTAACCTCTTTAAACCTGTCAAGGTCTATAAAGAGAACTTCAACGCTTCCGTTTTTTAAAATCTTGTTTCTGTTTAACTCTATCCTGAGAAGAGATTCAAGACTTTTCCTGTTGAAGAGTCCCGTAAGCGGGTCGTGAGAAGCTTCAAACTCAAGCCTTTGGGTTAAGCTCTCGTAGCTTTTTAGGAGTTCCTCATACTTCCTCGTAACCTCTTCTATTATGTTAAGAAGGAGCTTTAGCTTCACACCTTCTCTCATTTCAGACCTCCTTTAAAGCTACAAAGGTAGCTGTTTCGTTGTATAGTTTAGCCTTTTTAAAAAATCTATCCGGTCCTACTTCCCCGTAGGTTGCAAAACCGAATAGAGGAGCGTCAAGCTCCCCGGCTATTATTCTGTTTTCCTTCTCTCTCATACTCTCAAGGACGTATTGACGGGCTACACAGGAAAAGTTAAGTATGAGCTCGGGACTATTTACTTTTCTCTTTACCTTTTCAACTTCCTTTTTTGTATTTTCTAGAATTTGTTCCGGTGTTCCAAAGGAAAGCATAAACTTACCTCCCTCGTAAACCGGAGCAAAAAACTCAACGTAATCCTCCCCTATTTCCTTAAATGTCCTTTGAATTCTTACGTATCCTTCTTCATCCTCTAAAATTACTATAGGGCAATACCATAGATATTCAACCTTTTTCTCAAGACCGTTTAAGAATCTTTCAACTATCTCTTTAAAGGGAGTTTTTCCGTCAACCTCGTAAATCTTATACCCCTCCGCTCTTGAAACGGTATAGACCGGACTTATTGGTTTAAATCCCGAGGATATTCCCATGGAGAACTCAACATTCTCAAAGGTTACAACTACAAAACCGTTTTTTATAATTTTCCCATCGTAAAACTGGAAGGTTCTGAGCTCGTCGTTATACCTCCTTCCTGAAGAAACACCTCCGACCAAGTTCGGATAAAAATTCTTTGAAGCTAAAAGTCTTCCTAAGTCTTCAATAAACAAACCCAAGCTTTCATCTTCCCAAGAGGATATGAATATATTTAGGTTATTTTTGTTCTCCTCAAGGTAGTCTATTAAATTATTTATAGTTCCATTCTTTACGTATTCCTTAATTCCCTCATCAGCGTATACCTTTACCCTACCTCTATTTTCAAACTTCACGAAACACACAGCTATACCTTCAAGTATATCCGTGTTCGCTATCGCTTCTGTTGTATGAAAAGCAACGTAATCCTTCCCGCTTATATCAAATACCCTTTTGATGTCCCTATCAAGGTGTTCGTAAGGGTATTTATAGTTCAGGGCTATAAACATAAAGTCAAAGTCCGATAAAATTCTCTCTTCGGTAAACTTCCTTTTTATCTCTTCAAGTGCTTGGTAAAGAACCGGCTTACGGGAAGCGTAAACGACGCTCTTCATTATAAGTAAGAATGATATTACGGATTATACCTTTTTATCAATTCCTTTGCTTTCTCTATTACGACCTCCCTTTCTGTCTTATACCATAAACTTTGAGCTTTTTCCAACAGATATAGGGCTGTTCTGGGACGGGGTATAGATTTAGAAAGTATTCTAACCGCTGATAGCTCAAGAATTTCGGAAAGATGTTTTTTATTTAT
>NZ_JBSLZM010000042.1:0-10559 GCF_056494385.1 Aquifex sp.
AACGTTTCCCGTGCCCTTGGAAAGAAATACGGAGCTCTGGTTTTCTTTCTTGATATGCTAAAGGGACTTATCCCGACAGCTTTGGCTGTTAAGCTATACGGTTACGACTCATGGATAACGGTATTTACGGGTATAGCTTCCGTTCTCGGGCATATGTTTCCTCTTTTTTTCAGCTTTAAAGGCGGGAAGGGCGTTGCAACCGCCTTCGGTGTTCTTACGGCACTCTCTCCTTCGGTAGCCATTGTCTCAATTCTTGTCTGGGTTTTCGTCCTCATTCTTACGAGATACGTATCCCTTTCCTCACTTACCGCGAGTTTTTCCGCGGTTATTTACCTCTTCCTTCTGGATTACCCTACAAAGATAATGGTCATGGCCTTTGTTATATTCCTCCTTATCCTTTATAAGCATCGGGAGAATATTGAACGTCTCGTTCAAGGAAGGGAGCTTAAGGTATGAACAGAGAGAAAAGTCTTAAAGCTTTGGGAGTAAGCTTTTTTTTAATTACATTATTTGCGGTTGTTGAGTTCGTAGGAGGAATTTTGACAAACAGTTTAGCCCTCCTTTCGGATGCGGGACACATGACTACCGACGCTCTATCTCTCTCTATAGCCCTTATAAGTCAGTTCCTGGCTGTGAGGGTGAAGAACGAGAGAATGACATACGGTCTTTACAGGCTTGAGGTTTTCGCAGCACTCATAAACGGTGTCTTTCTTTTAGGACTCGTAGGATACATAATATTTGAAGCCCTGAAGCGCTTTCAGAACCCGGAACCCGTTAAAGAAGAGATGATTTACATAGCCGTTGCGGGTCTCCTCGTAAACCTCGGGGTCGGATACATTCTCCTTAAGCACTCCGAGGAAAATATAAACGTAAAGGCGGCACTGCTTCATGTGGCAACGGATACCCTCGGTTCGGTTGCTGCAATAATTGCGGGAGTTGCTATCATTTTCTGGAAGTTTTACCTCGCGGATCCGATTCTGAGCGTGGCGGTTGCACTCCTTATACTCCCGTCAACCTATGCGGTTATAAAAGAAACCGTTGACGTTCTTCTTGAGCTCGCTCCTTCTCACATAAGCACGGAGGAACTGGAAAGGGATATAAGAGAACTACCGGGTGTTAAGGATGTTCACGACCTTCACGTATGGTCAATAACCCCTGGAACAGAGGTCTTGACGGTTCACGTCGTGATTGAGGACACAAGCATATGTAACAATATATTGAGGAAAGTCCAGGAAGTCGCGGAAAGATACGGTATAAAACACACAACTGTTCAGCTTGAAAAAGAAGGTTTTGCATGCACCGAATCCTGTCCCTTGCTCACGGAAGGACATATTAAGCTTCACCATCATCACCACGAACATTAACGCTTTTCGGAATTTTGTCCTTGATGTTCTCATATATCTTCAGGGTTGCGTCCGACTTGTTAAGGGTGTAAAAGTGAAGTCCGGGAACTCCGTTCTCAATAAGGTCTATACACTGCTCTATCGCAAATTCTATTCCTATTTTTTTTACCTCTTCGGGTTTGTTTTCAACCTTTTCCAGTTTCTCTATCAAGCTTTGGGGAATCGTTGCACCACAAAGAGATGCAAACTTTCTTATCTGCTTAAAGTTTGTAATGGGCATTATTCCGGGAATTATAGGAATCTCTATTCCGGCATTCCTGCACATATCAACAAATCTGTAGTAGTAATCGTTAACGAAAAACATCTGGGTTATCGAAAAATCTGCTCCCGCTTCAACCTTTTCCTTGAAGTACTTTACCTCCCACTCAAGGTTAGGAGATTCCGGATGTCCTTCCGGGTATGAGGCAACACCTATTGAAAACCAATGACCGAACTTTTTTCTTATAAGTTCCACGAGATCCTTCGCATGTCTGCATGCCCCCTTAGGGGGTCTCCAATCGGGCTTGTCCCTCGGAACGTCCCCCCTTAGGGCTAATATGTTCTCTATTCCTATATTTTTGTAATCGTTAAGTATATCTATTAACTCTTCTTTTGTGTGGGCTATACAGGTTAGGTGAGCCATAACCGTTAAGTTTGTCTCCTCGTGTATTTTTTTCACTACGTTTCTCGTTCTGTCCCTCGTTGAGCCACCGGCCCCGTAGGTTACGGAAACGAAAGTAGGATTTAGCTTTTCAAGCTTACTTATCGTTTCAAAAAGCTGTTTCTCACCTTCCGGCGTTTTCGGAGGAAAGAACTCAAAGGATATACTGAAAACACCCTTCCTGAGTATATCTTCAATCTTCATAGAGTTTAAGTTTAACGTTAAAAAAACAGGAAATAAAACTTACAATTTAACAACTACTTCTTCTATCTTTTTGTTTATGCATGAACACGACCACAACCATAAAAAACATAAGGAGGGTCATGAGGAAGTAATAAAGAGGAAAGCGATAATAATAACCTTGTTATCAATCCCCGTGGTTCTCCTCTCGGTAAAGGAGTTTCCCTACGGGTCTACCTTAAACCTCATTCTCTCAACCTTTATATACCTTTACGGTGGAACTTTCTTTCTTAAGGGATTCGTGGAGGAATTAAAAAAAAGAAAGCCGGGAATGATGACTCTTGTCTCATTGGGTATAAGTGTTGCATACTTTTACAGCGTTTATACGTATTTCTTCGGTGGAAAGTCCTTTTTCTGGGAGCTGAGTACCCTTATATCGGTAATGCTCTGGGGACACTGGTTAGAAATGAGGTCAATAGCGGGTGCTGGAAAAGCACTTGAAGAGCTTGTAAAACTCATCCCATCAGTAGCTCACTTGATAAAGAACGGTGAGACTGTTGACGTTTCTACACATAGCTTAAGACCCGGTGACCTTGTCCTCGTGAAGCCCGGAGAGAGAATCCCCGCGGACGGAATTGTTAAAGAAGGTGAAAGCTTTGTTGACGAGTCCGTATTAACCGGAGAGTCAAAGCCCGTTAAAAAGAAGGAAGGGGATAGAGTAATAGGAGGTTCGTTGAACCTTGACGGTTCCCTGAAGGTAAAAGTTGAAAAGGCGGGAAAAGATACATATCTGAGCCAGGTTATGAAACTTATTAAGGAGGCTCAGGAAACGAAGTCTAAACTCCAGAACGTAGCGGACAGGGCTGCTTTTTATCTCACCGTTATAGCTGTTCTTTCGGGTTTCTCTTCCTTAATAACTTGGATTTATCTGAGAGGTGATACAACCTTTGCGGTTGAGAGAGCTGTAACGGTTATGGTTATAGCCTGTCCCCATGCTCTTGGTCTCGCTATTCCCCTTGTTGTTGCTATATCAACAGCTTACTCCGCAAGGAAAGGAATTCTCATAAGGAACCGTATAGCCCTTGAAAGGGCTAAGGGCGTTCAGGTTGTTGTCTTTGACAAAACAGGAACTTTAACGGAAGGGAAACTTTCCGTAAGTGAGGTAATAGCCGATGGGAATAAAGAGGAGTTATTAAGTCTCGTTGCTTCCGTTGAAGCGCTCTCGGAACACCACCTGGGAAAGGCTATTGTTAATTACGCAAAAGAAAAGGGAATTAACCTCTTTGAGGTTTCTGAGTTTAAAGCGTTCCCAGGAAAGGGGGTTTACGGAAAGGTTCATGGAAAAGAGATTCTTGTGGGAAATCTTGATTTCTTGAGAGAGAAAGGAGTAAAAGTTTCAGAGGAACTCCTAAAAAAATGTGAGAATCTCTCTTCCGCGGGAAGAACTGTTATATATGCATCGGTTAACGGATTTCTTTCGGGATGTATCGCCCTCTCAGATAGGATAAGAAGGGAGTCTTACGAAGCGGTAAGGCTTCTTAAGAAAATGGGTAAAAAGGTTGTTATGATAACGGGGGACGATGAAAGGGTAACTAAGTCTGTTTCTGAAGAATTAGGAATAGATGAGTTCTTTGCAAGGGTTCTACCCCACGAGAAGGCGTTAAAGGTAAAAGAACTGCAAGAGAGGGGCTATATGGTTGCAATGGTTGGGGACGGTGTTAACGACGCCCCCGCACTTGTTCAGGCGGATGTAGGTATAGCAATAGGCTCGGGAACAGATATAGCAATAGAGAGTGCCGATATAATCCTCGTAAGGAGTAATCCTTTGGACGTTGTTGAGGTGTTTAAGCTCTCAAAAATAACCGTTAAGAAAATGTATCAGAATCTTTTCTGGGCTCTTTCTTATAACGTAGTCGCTATTCCTCTGGCCATTGGACTGGGTGTTCCCTTTGGTATAGTTTTAAAGCCGGCTGTTGGAGCTGTTCTTATGAGTGCAAGCACCGTTATAGTTTCTTTAAACGCACTTCTTATGAAGAAATCCCTATCGTGAGGTGAACCACCATGGAAAGATTCACGGAGTTTATACTCAAAAACCGTATAGCGGTTTTATTTGCGTCAGTATTCCTTCTTTTATACGGTTACTACTCCCTTAAAAAAACTCCCATAGATGCTATTCCCGACCTATCTGACGTTCAAGTTATCATTTACTCAGAGTGGATCGGGCAGGTTCCGCAGGTTATTGAAGACCAGCTTACCTATCCGCTTGTTACGAATATGATGGGTATTCCCAGAGTGAAAACCGTAAGGGGTTATTCTGTTCCCAATTACTCCCTCGTATTTGTTATATTTGAGGATGGAACTGACCTATACTGGGCAAGGAGCAGGGTTCTTGAAAAACTGGCAACTATAAGAGACCAGCTTCCGAAGGAAGCAACCGTTCAACTCGGTCCGGATGCAACGGGTGTCGGATGGGTTTACCAATATGCACTTGTATCCAATAAAAGAAGCCTTGATGAGCTTTGGACTCTACAGAACTTTTACATAAAGTATGCACTTCTTTCTGTCCCTGATGTAGCGGAAGTAGCCTCCGTAGGAGGCTTTAAAAAGGAGTATAGAGTCCTTGTAAAACCTGAAAAGTTATACCAATACGGCATAACTTTAAAAGACCTTTACACCGCCATAAAGAAAACGAACGTTGAACTCGGCGGAAAGTACGTAGAAATAAACGAGAGAGAATACCTCATAAGACTTGTAGGTTATGTAAAAAGTAAGGAAGAAATAGAAAAGACAGTAATCCTTGAGAGAAACGGAGTTCCCATAAGGATAGAGGATATAGGTAAAGTCGTGGAAGTTCCGGCATACAGAATGGGAGTTGCTGACCTGAACGGTATGGGTGATACGGTAGGCGGTATAGTCATTATGAGGTTCGGAGCCGATGCTTACAAAGTTATAAAGGAAGTAAAACAAAAACTTGAGGAAATAAAGAAAGGACTTCCCGAAGATGTGAAAATAGTTCCCGTTTACGACCGCTCGAGGTTAATAGAAAACGCCGTAAACAACCTAAAGGAAAAACTAATAGAAGAGTCCATAATCGTTCTACTCGTTGTTTCCATATTCCTTTTCCACGTAAGAAGTGCTTTTGTGATAATTGTATTCCTCGTTTTATCTATACTTGCAACCTTCATAACTATGAACCATCTCGGAATTACCTCAAACATCATGTCCCTGGGTGGAATAGCCATAGCTATCGGAACCATGGTTGATGCCGCTATCGTCCTCGTTGAGAATATACACAGGAGACTTGAAGACGGTGAGGACCTAAAAACCGCAATAGTTCACTCAGCTTCAGACGTAGGAAAGCCCATATTCTTTGCACTGCTTATAGTTACCGTTTCCTTCGTTCCCCTTCTTGCCCTTAAAGGTCAAGCGGGAAGACTGTTCACACCTCTTGTTGCGACAAAAACCCTTTCAATGCTTGTAGCGTCTATACTTTCTGTAGTGGTTGTTCCCGTTCTCGCCTATTACCTAATAAGGGGAAGAATTCCGGGTGAGGAGAAAAATCCGCTCGTTAAGGTTCTCGTAAAGCTTTATGACCCCGTATTTCATATTTCTGTGAAGCTAAGGTATTTACTCCTACTCATCTTTTTCGGTCTTATAGGCGGAAGCTTTTACTTTTACGAAAAACTCGGAAGGGAGTTTATGCCTCCCCTTTTTGAGGGAAGTCTGCTGTATATGCCTACAACAACCCCAAGCGTATCAAGACAGGAAATACTTAGAATAATTAACGTTCAGGACCGAATACTCGCCCAATTCCCCGAGGTTGAATCCGTTTTCGGAAAGGCGGGAAGGGCGGACACACCTACGGACCCGGCTCCTTTATCAATGGTTGAGACATTCATAATGCTGAAACCCCAAGAGGAGTGGAGAAAGGTAAAGGTTGAGAGGTTTTACTCCGACTGGAACATACCGGAATGGGCTAAGGACATACTGAGAAAAATATTTCCCGAGGAGAGACCTATAACCTATACGGAACTCATAAGGGAGATGGATAAAGCTATATCCGTTCCCGGACTTACAAACATGTGGACTATGCCTATAAAGGGAAGAATAGATATGATAACAACGGGAATTCAGACCCCCTTAGGTATTAAGATATACGGGGATAACGTTGATAAACTCAACGAACTTGCCCAAGAGGTTGAAAGACTTCTGAGAAACGCCGAAGGGATAATGAGCGTGTTCGGGGAAAGAAGCTCAAGGGGAAGTTATATAGAGATAATTCCCAAGAGGGAAGCTCTTGAGAGGTATGGGTTAACTATAGGAGATATAAACAAAGCCCTTTCCTCGCTTCTTGCCAACTCTGACATATCAACATTCATTTACGGAAGGGAGAGGTATTCCATAACCCTGGGCCTGCCCCTTGATTACAGATACGACCTTGAAAACTTGATGATACCTTTAAAAGATAAACTCGTTCCCCTGTCGGCCGTGGCCCACATAGTAAAGCGAGAAAGTCCCGTGAGCATAAAGTCCGAAAATGGATTGCTCGTGAGCTATATTCTCATAACTCCGGATCCCGAAAAGGACATGGGAAGCGTTATAGAAAACGCAGATAGAATTCTTAAGGAAAAGCTTAAACTTCCAAAGGGATACTACTACGAGTGGAGCGGACAGTATGAGTATTGGAAGAAAGCCCTTGAAGACCTAAAGGTTATAGTTCCTTCCGTAATTCTCCTTATAATTCTCCTTGTTTGGTTCACATTCAACAGATTTTTCGAAACCCTTCTTGTCCTCCTTACCCTTCCGGCAGCCACCTTCGGTGGTGTTTTCTTAATGTATATAAACGGTTATAACGTATCCATTGCAAGCATAGCGGGGTTTCTTGCGCTACTCGGCATTGCGGCGGAAATGGGCATAGTTATGGTAGTTTACATAAGGAACGCCCTTAAGGAACTTCCCGAAAACCCTACAAAGGAGGAGGCTTTTGAGGCCATTTATCACGGTGCTGTGAAGCGTATAAGACCGAAGTTTATGACCTTCGGTGCGATACTTGTAGGACTACTTCCCATATTCCTCGGAAAGGGAACGGGAAGCGAAGTTATGTCCCGTATAGCTGCACCTATGGTCGGTGGAATTATATCAACGATTATCGTTGTTCTGATATTCATTCCCGCACTTTACGCGGTATATACGGAACTAAAACTTGCACGCAGGTAAAAAAAGTGGTATATTATCTTTTTAGCTTGGGCGCGTAGCTCAATTGGCAGAGCGGGCGGCTCATAACCGCCCGGTTGGGGGTTCGAGTCCTCCCGCGCCCACCACAAACCCATGACAAAGGAAGAGGCTAAATTAATTCTGAAGTTACAAGAGATAGATTTTGAAATAGAGAGGATAAAAAAAAGGCTTGAGAAGATAGGGGAGGAGTTCAAACACCTTCACGAGGATCTTGAAGCCCTCAGGAAGGAAAGGGAAAACCTCCTGAAGAGAAAGGAAGAGCTTGAAGAGCTTAAAAAGAAACTGCACGAGGAGATAAAGGAGGCTGAAGAACAACTCAAAAAAACGGAAGACAGATTAATGAAGGCAACGAGAGACGTTGAATACAGGGCACTCCTAAGGGAGAAAGCAAAACTTGAGGACAAAATTCTTAAGAAATCCTACGAGCTTGACGAAGTTGAAAAAGAAATAGAAAGTTTAACCAAAGAAATGGAGGAAAACCTCCCGAAACTTGAGAAGAGAATCAAAGAGATTGAGGAAGAACTACAGGATTTAAAAACAGAAGAAGAGATAGCCCACAGGAGACTCCACGAGCTTACAAGCAGAAGGGAAGAGACAAAGGGTGAGATTCCCGAACACCTTGTAAGATTTTACGAGGAGAATAAAGAGCATTTTGAGGGTTTCGTTGTGGTTCCGATGGAAGAGGAAGCCTGTAGCGGGTGCGGTATAAAAATCCCGAGTGTAATACTTTCAAAGATGATAAGAGAGGACAGTATAGAACAGTGTCCCTCCTGCGGAAGGTTCGTCTACTACAAGTTCTAAGAGAGAACTTCTTTTATCTTTTTCAGGTTAACGTATTCCTTAACTATCTCCTTTCCGCCCTCCGCAACAACTTTACCTTTATCCATTAGGAAGAACTTCTCTCCCACGTAAAGGGCTTCAAAGGGGTCGTGGGTTATTATCACTACCGGTCTTCCGAACTGAACACTTTTTACGAAGTCCATAACCTCAACCTTAGTTCTGAAATCTAAAGAGGAAAAAGGCTCATCCATAAGAAATGCCCTCGGATTGTAGGCAAGTGCTCTTATCACCGCAACTCTCTGTTTCTGTCCTCCCGAAAGCTCGTGGGGGTATTTATTCTCATAACCCTTAAGGTTAAACCTCTCAAGAAGCTCCTCGGCGGTGAACTCCTTTTTTTGGGCTTTCTTGAGGGCAAACTCAATATTCTCCTTTACCGTCATGTGGGGAAATAGATTATGCTCCTGGAAAACTACACCGAGCCTCCTCTTCTGAGGCGGGAGGAATATACCCCTCTCAAGGTCCATAAAAACCTCTTCACAGCAAAACATGTAGCCCTTCTCGGGTCTGAGGAGTCCGCACATAACCCTTAGGGTGGTAGTTTTTCCGCACCCGGAGGGTCCGAGGATAACGTTGAAGCCTTTGACAAAGTTAAAGGAAGCCTCAACGGTCAGGGAGGGGAAGGATTTCTTAAAGTAAAGTTTTATCATGAGAGCTTCTCAAGAACCTTCAGAACCCTCTTTTCTATTTTCTCTTTGGGAAGAACAGCTATGAGAATGTCTATTCCGACCCCTTCCGTTTCTCCCGTAAGGACTATCCTGATGGGTTTCCAAACCTTAGGGGGCTTTACCTTGAGGTTCTTCTGGATTTCTTTTACGAGTTTCTTTACCTCTTCAGGTGTTTCGGGTTTCTTCTCCTTTACCTTTTCAAGAAACAGGTTTAAGACCTCGTAAACCTTTTCGTCGTCAAGGAAAGCCCAAAGTTCTTCCTTTATCTCAAAATCGTCAACGAAGAAAGGTCTTAGTCTCTCAACCATTTCGGAAAGGGTGTCAAAGGAATCCCTTGTGTAACTTAGAACCTTCTTTACGTATTCCCTGTCTCTCACATCGTATCCGGCTTTTTCAAGGAAAGGAATGGCTCTCTCAAGGAGCGTATCAAGGGGGAGAACCTCCCTTATGTAAACACCGTTCATCCACTTTAGCTTATCCTTGTTGAAAACAGCCGGTGAGTCGTTAACGTCCTTCAGGTCAAAGAGTTTTATGAGTTCCTCTTTTGAGAATATCTCTCTGCCTTCCTCAGGAGGAGACCACCCGAGAAGACACAAGTAATTAAAGAGGGCTTCGGGCATATACCCTTCTTCCCTGTAAGCCCTTACCGATACGGCCCC
Source organism: Aquifex sp. (assembly GCF_056494385.1). Taxonomy (NCBI): domain Bacteria; kingdom Pseudomonadati; phylum Aquificota; class Aquificia; order Aquificales; family Aquificaceae; genus Aquifex; species Aquifex sp. Next base: position 9,623 of record NZ_JBSLZM010000042.1, read on the forward strand.
GTGCCTTTTTGAGAGCTTACTCCTGTCTTCACCCAGGATAACGGGAAGGTGGGCAAACTTTGGAACAGAAAAACCCAGGGCTTCGTATATGAGTATTTGCTTGGGGGTGTTCGGTATGTGGTCCTCACCCCTTATCACGTGGGTTATGCCCATTAACGCATCGTCAACCACAACGACGAAGTTATAGGTCGGTGTTCCATCGCTCCTCACTATTATGAAGTCTCCGAAATCGTCCGTATTTATAGCTATGTGTCCCTTTACAAGGTCCTCAAAGACAACCGTTCTGTTTTCGGGAACCTTAAATCTTACCGTGAAGGGTCTTCCTTCCCTTTTCAGCTTTTCCGCTTCTTCCCTTGAAAGTTTCCTGCATTTTCCCGAGTACCTGTAGGGAATCCCTTTTCTTTTAGCTTCCTCTCTTTCTCTTTCAAGCTCTTCGGGTGTGCAGAAACAGGGGTAAGCCTTTCCTTCCTCAAGGAGTTTATTCACATATTCCCTGTATATATCAAATCTCTCAGATTGGCGATAAAACTCGTCCCACTCAAGACCAAGCCACTTTAAATCTTCTATGAGCATATCCTCGTATTCTTTCGTTGAGCGTTCCCTGTCTGTATCTTCTATTCTCAGGACGAATCCTCCGTTGTTGTGTCTTGCAAATATGTAGCTGAATATGGCGGTTCTCGCATTCCCGAGATGAAGGTATCCGGTAGGACTCGGAGCGAAGCGGGTCTTAACTTTACTCATAAAGCTTTATTATAGGCCTTTTCGACAACTATCCTCTTTACCTTTCTACTGTCTGCGTCGACGACTTTGAAAAGGTATCCGTCGTAATTCACGACCTCTCCCCTCTTCGGTATCCTTCCCAGCCTGTATGTAAGAAAACCCCCGAGGGTGTTGTAAGGACCTTCCGGAATGTTTATTCCCGTAATACGCTTAAACT
>NZ_JBSLZM010000043.1:0-5523 GCF_056494385.1 Aquifex sp.
AGCCCGTCCAGCGAGCCGAAGGCGAGCGGTCGGCGGTGGTGTCCCGTTAGCGCCCGCAGCGGAGCACCGAAGCGAAGCGCCCCCGTTAGGGGTCGGTGCGGAGCGAGGACGCTTACGGGCACCCCGCCGAGGACGGGCTCAGGCGGGCGTGAGCGGAGCGAACAGCCCGCCCTTACTCGCCGTTTGCGACGAGGCGGACTACGTCCGCCGAGGAGCTACGGCGAGTTAGTCCTCCGCCCCCAATAAATGATAATAAAACCGATAATGCAGGCAACCAAGCCCTAACCCCGAAGGGTGTCAGGTCGTATCTCGGTGAATTACTATACTTCTTGAATATCAAGCCTTATAAGAACATTCTCCGAAAATTCTTCACATTCAAGGGTGATTCTCTCAGATGTATTATTTTGTATTACGCTGTCAAAATATTGATAAACTTATTTTAGAAGTAAAAACGATAAATTAAACGAAAATCTTTAATTCGTTTTTAATAACGTATATATTATTGTTAATGGAGAGGAAAAGAAAGAGAATTGCAGGCAGGGATATTCATCCCAGATTTTGCTACGCGATTAACCTCACCACAAGAGAGGTAGGTAAGTACAGGTACACATGGATTTTGTATAAGCTTTTGGTCTGGAAGTTCCTTACCCCCGAGCACATATCCAAGCTTCTCTTTGTAGCGTTGCCTAATGCATACAGGCATATCCGTAGGCTTCGGGATTTAGGTTTGGTTCGCTCGGATAGAGTTCTGGGCTACACTCTCGTATCGCTCACTTCCGAAGGTAGAGAGTTTACCTTTGACCTTCTTCCGGAAGTGGACAGGTTCAGAGAGCTGTATCCGTCCTATGGGTGGAAGGGAGAAGCTCCCCATAACTTGACCCATGAGCTAAAGCTCAGAGACCTCTGCATAAAGAAGCTCCAGCCATCAATAAGCTACTCTGTGTATGCCAAGGTTCTGGCTAAGGTTTACGGGAAGGATACCGTAGGACTGCACAGAGCTGACGCTGTGGAGTTGTGGGAGCAAGATGGATATATCTATCCCATAGCGATAGAGCTTGAACTGAGCGATAAGAAGAATGCTAAGGTAAAGGCGAAGCTCAAAAGCATAGCAGAGGCTATAGGCGAATATTACTCCCGGGTTAAGTTCTTCTTCAAGCGTCCCTCGTATGAGGAAAAGTTCAAAAAGCTGAGCTTCAAAATCTTTGACGCTGAGAAGATAGTGAGGTTCTCCAATCTGCACGGGCAGAGTTATCTGAAGAGCATAGAGATTTACCGGGACATAGAACAAGAGCTAAAGCACCTACGCAAGTGCGCAGAACTCAGCAGTTTAGAAATAGACGAAACCATAGCTAAAGAGCTTAGCCGTAAGCTCAAGTGATTATCAAGGTTAGCAATTACTAACCCGAGCCAGCGGAATTTTAAAAGCCGTAAGGCTTTTCTTCTTCTTAATTTTTCCACTTCGTTGATTTTCAACCACTTCCCCTATTTTTCCTTTCCACCCGAGCGAAAATCTCGTCGTTTTCATCACCACCGCCTATATATGGTGATGATATTTTTTCTTGTTTTTTCTTGTTTTATATATTCTTGTTTTAGGCGAGCTGAAGTCGTTGATACTCAAGGGTTTGAGGACATTAAATATGACAAAAAGCGGGTGCAATATGACAAAAAGCGGGTGAAATATGACAGAAAGCGGGTGAAATATGACTAATCAGAACTCACATATTGATTTATGTCAAGATGACTTATATAATACTTTGTCATATTATAGGAGGGTTGATATAATGAAAAGCCTTGTGCCATTTGACCCAGAGCGTTCCGAGGAGAACAAGATAACTAAGGCAAACACCCTTATAGAGGCAAGGTATAAGCTCACCATTCAAGAGCAAAGGTTGATACTTGCCTATATCTCCCTGCTCTCACCTGAAGATGAGGACTTCCCGACGGTAGAGATAAGGGTTAGAGACCTTATCCAGCTTCTTGAACTTGAAGACCATGATTACTATGACAAGATAAGGGAAACCCTTGAGAGGCTTCGCTCCCGTGTGCTTAAGATACGCAAGCCCGATGGGTATCTCATCACGGGGTGGATTTCTTCGGCGGAATACTTTGACAAGGAAGGAAAGATAGAGCTCACCTTAGACCCGAAGCTGAAGCCCTATCTCTTGAAGCTAAAAGAGGCTTTCACCACCTATGCATTGCGGAATATCCTTAAGCTCCGTAGCTCCTACGCCATACGGCTGTATGAACTTTTGAAGCAGTATCAGAACATAGGTAGGCGTAGGTTCACGATAGAAGAGCTGAAGCAGTTATTGGGTATAGAACCAGGCGAGTACAAGCTATATGGGGACTTCAAACGCCGTGTAATCCTCCAAGCCCAACGGGAGCTAAAAGAGAGGACCGACATCTACTTTGACTTTCGGGAGATAAAGCGGGGGCGTAAGGTAGCGGAAATAGAGTTCACAATCCTTGAAAATCCCAAGTTCACCCTGAAGGAAAAAGAGGAAGAGGAGAAGGCAGAGGAAGAAAGAGAACGGCTGAGAAAAAGGTATGAGGAGCTTCTTCAAAAGTGGGAACCCTACCTTGAAAGGCTGGAGCTCCGTAGGCTCTCTAAGGCTCATGTGGTTTTCTTCCTCGAAAACTCCCTGCTGGAACCCGAGCAAACGCTGGAAGCTATAAGGGCTGATGACCTTAACCCTCTGGTGAGGAACCCAATAGGAACGCTTTTTAGCTCGTTGCCTCTCAAATCTAAGCTGAGGTATTTCTGGCTTTTGAAGCTGGAACCTGTTAAGGAAGCTCCCACAAGCTCAGGTATGTGGGAAGGCTTTGAAGATTGGGAAGGTAGATGGGAAAGGAAGTGGAACCTTGCCCGTAGAGTTCTGAGTGAGCACAGGATAGATTACACGCTTCCCAAAGTCCCCACAAGCGAGGAGGAAGCCGTAGAAATCCTTTCGGATGTGGAAAGGGTAATAGCTAAGGCTCTGGGGGATAGGCTCTCTAAGGAAGAGAGGAAGGAGATTTTAGAAGCTTTTGAGGAATATCGGGATATTAAACCAGCTTCCCTTAAGACTCCCTCTATAAGCTTCGCATACCTTCCCCAGCCCGCAAGGTTTAGCTCTTTTACTTCATTCGTAAGCAGATAGCGAATGAGTTTTAGACTAAAGTTTTGCACGGCTTTAGTGCTTGGCACTCAAGCTTCCGCAATAGGGCTACTGTTTTTAACAGGTGTATTTACTCCGAGCACTTGTTAGAGAAGAAACTCGTAGCTTAACAGTTATGAAAATAAATACTCTTTGAGAAATTATTGTAACAAATCGTGCAAATCTTAAGTTATTGATATTCCTGGTATTCTGGAAACTTGATATAAATACACTCACTTCATGCAAAACTTTAGAATCTTACTACCTCGCAAGTGGGTTATATTATAATTGTTTTCAATTATATTTTAAGGAGGGTAAGGTCATGACTGTTGTTAGTCTTCAACACAAAGCAAGTCAAAGAGATTTGTTTAACACTATCAGCAAGCCTGAATTTAAAAATCGCCTAAGAGAAAATATAAAGTTCATAAGTAAAACTCTATCTTTTAAACTCCAAAAAAGAAAAATGACTGAAATATTGGGGTGGAGCTTTGATGTAGTACAAAATATGGAAAAAGAATACATTAAATTTTTAGCCTTAAACAAAACATTCATGGATTTTAATATAGATATAAAAATCATACCTAATAGATTTATAGACGAATTCTGGCATTATCATATACTAGATACGGAAAAGTATTATCAAGATTGCATCTCTATATTTGGAAAAATTTTACATCATTATCCATATTTTGGTATGGTGGACGAAGAGGATAAAAAAGAATGGTTTAATACCGCAAAATTAGCTCAGAGAGTTTGGAAAGAACTTTTCAATGAAACTCTGTATGGTAACTTAAGTGAAGAAGAAGACTCTTATAAACTTGATAAAGAATTTTATAAGAAATTATCGCAGATATATAAATCCTCGCAAAATACGTGGGCTATGAAATGTAGTAGATGTAGAACATGTAGACCTTCCAATTGTCCATGAAGTTTGAGTATACTAAAAGGAGAATTTTTAATGATATCTTAAAGGAAGAGATTATCAAAGATTTTTATAATCGAGCCATAAATAAAGTGCTTGATATAGGTTGCGGCGACTGTTATCTTTTGAATCTTTTGAAAACTTTTTATAATTCATCAGACCTTTATTGTATAGAAAAACACAATATTTATGAAGTGAGTTCCTGTAGTAGTGTAAAGCAAATAGAACTAAATACTTTAAGTTTATATGAATTTGATGTAGTTACTTTTGTAGATGTATTATATTTAATAGATAGTAATACATTAAATAACATTTTCGAAAAGCTTAGATACAGTATAAGGAAAGAAGGAATTATTTATATAGTATTAGGCATCTATAAGGAAAGCAGAGGGATTGAATTATTTAGAAAAAAACTAACACATATAGATAAATATAATATTTATTCACTAGAAGAATTATTGAACGTTTTTGAAAAATATAACTATAAAGTTTTTGTTAAGAGAATGTCTTTCGAGAGTACATTTGGAATTAAAATCAATAGCTCATATAAACATAACTTAAAAAAATTTATTGATTACCTTTACGAAGATAAACTTTTATTTAAATTATGCATTTAATGTATAAAGAATGTAAGAAGGTCAGTGAAGATATAAACTTAAGGTTAGAGTCTATTGCTGTGTCCAATAATGAGACGTAAGTTATTGATAGACCATCAAATCCCCCCTCATACTATGAGAATTGCTCTCAATTAAATTTTGGGTTTGGTATACAACTATCTGCTGGTTAGCGGTTGCTACTTTGTTGGACAAAGCAAGAGCCTATAAAAATATCAGAGGTTAAGATACCAACAGGTAGAAGAATATAAACATTATGAAGAGCTCTTCAAGGCTCTGATAAAGGCCGAGGTATTCAGAAAGCTTGGGGTTCCGAGTTTGGGATTTTTTGCCGATTGAACCTTCCGCCGTTCCTTGTGGAAAAGTCAAAAAATCCTGAAAATTCCCCTTATCTCCCAACGGTTTGAAAGGTTCAAAAATTCAAGCTAAGAGGTAGTCCCCTTCTTAGGTTCTGACCTGCGGGATAACCATATCAGGAATAGACCGACCGAAACAACTCCTAAACCCATCAAGAACATGCCCACGGTGTATTTATCCATCGCTTTCCCCCCTATTCACAAAATACACACCGATAGCAAAAAGCAAAGCCAAAATCAGCAAGCTACCAACCATGCGTGAAAGGTTCAACTCCTCTTTCTGGAATAGCGGAGTAATCAAACCTACGGATAGGAAAATCACCGCTACCGTAAGAAAGTGCTTGCCTTTTTCCTTGTAGGTTCCTTTCCTCACTCTCTCAATTCTATCCTTTGCCGAAGCGAAGCGGAGGCAAATTCCTCTCTCCCTCCTGGGGTGAGGGTTCGGGAGAGGGTGGAGCGAGGGAGAGAGGCTTTTGGGTGAGTGGGTGAAGCTC
>NZ_JBSLZM010000044.1:0-2145 GCF_056494385.1 Aquifex sp.
CTATTTTAAAACCTTCCCTTGATGTGTCTATCACGCCACCTTTGAACTCTTCTTTCGGTGCGTAAGCTATTGAGTGAACAATAATGTCAAGGCTTCCCCAGCTCCCTTCCAGAAATTCCCTGAGGGATTTTATATCCTCGTCGGATGAAACATCACACTTGGTTACAAGCTCACTCCCGAACTCCTTAGCTATTTCCTTAACCCTTTTCTCAAGCTTTGGAGTAGCGTATGTAAAAGCAAGCTCTGCACCTTCCCTGTAGAAGGCCTTAGCAATGCCGTAAGCTATACTTCTCTCGTTCGCAACTCCCGTAATAAGTGCCTTCTTACCCTCAAGAAGCCCCATCTATCTCCTCCGTCAGAATCCAAATCCTATATTTGCGTAAATACCGCCTACCTTTATATCAGCGTTTACATCTCCAACATCTTTTAGCCTGAGCCTCTGGAACCTGTATCCCCCTTCAACGAAGAAGTGTGCAAGCTTTAGGTCAAAAACCTTCAGCCTTAACCCTGCAGAATACTCGTAAAAGTAGCTGTCTCCCGCCTTTATTCCCTTAAACTCTCCAACTATACCGAATAGATGGAAAGGGTAAATACCGAGGTGTATGTATCCAAGCGGAAGGGGAACAGTTTTTGACTTCTTCTCCGTTATATTTACCTGAGCGTTTGTTGTTACTTCCCTTGCATTTCCCGAAACAGCAGCTTCCAAATCAACAACTTTAACGAGAATACCTATCTCAGGGTCAAGCATTCCCGCGGAAATTAATCCGACAAGGGGTATATGGTAGTAAAGCCCTATATCGTATTGGTCCGCTTTGACGGATGTCTTTACATCCGCGTTAAATATGTAATCACCGAACCTCACGTTACTCACGGCATTTGAACCGTTAAACTTCATCTTCGTGTAGGCGAGGTAGACGTTTGGAAGTATAAAGGGGAGTTCAACCTTTACCTTTGCCGTTGGTCTCGTCTCGTCTCCGAGCTTAAAGTCCTTTTCAAGGTCTAGGGTTGTTCCCTCATCCGCAGGATACTGGATATAACCCTTTGGTTCCTGATTCCATACACCTATCGCAGCTTCTCCACCGAGAAGGGGAAGGGAAAAAGCTGAACCTGTGAGAGCAAGAAGGATTAAAAATTTTTTCATTACCCACCTCCCTCACGAGAGAATTTTCATAGCTTCATCTACGCTCTTTCCTTCGTGAACGATAAGTGACATAGCCATAACCATCTTTTTCGGATCCTTGGCTTGGAATATGTTTCTTCCTATTGAGAGACCGGCAGCTCCCGCCTGTATAGCACCGTAAACCATCTCAAGAACTTCTCTTTCGGACTTCATCTTAGGCCCGCCGGCTATAACGACGGGAACCGGAGAACCTTCAACCGCTAAACGGAAGGTTTCTGGGTCTCCCGTGTAGGGAACCTTAACTATGTCCGCTCCGAGCTCTGCTCCTACCCTCGCGCAATGGGCAACCACTTTTGGATCATACTGGTTTTCTATTTTCGGGCCTCTTCCGTAAACCATTGCGAGAAGGGGCATCTGCCACTCTTCACAAACCTTAGAGACGTAACCGAAGTCCTTTAACATCTCCTTTTCACCTTCGGCACCTATGTTCACGTGTATTGAAACAGCGTCAGCCCCGAGCCTTATTGCTTCCTCAACTGTGCAAACGAGAACTTTATCGTTCTTTCTCGGAGAAAGGTCTGTTGACGCAGAAAGGTGGACGATTAATCCTATGTCCCTGCCCCTTCCCCTGTGTCCCGCCCTTACCATTCCCTTGTGGAGGACTACCGCATTCGCACCCCCTTCCGCTACCTTCTCAACAGCTTCCCTTATATTCACTATACCCTCTATGGGTCCGGAGCTAACACCGTGGTCCATCGGGACTATAATTGTTTTACGGGTTTCCCTGTTCATTATCCGTTCAAGTCTTATCTCCTTTCCTATACCCATTCTATACCTCCGTATTTTACAAATAGATAGTATACTTTAAACCATGGGTAAGCTGGCTTACGTTTTTCCCGGGCAGGGTTCTCAATACGTAGGAATGGGATACGAGTTTTATAAAAACTTTCCCGAGACTGCGGACGTTATACACGCTGTTGAGCACTCCCTGAGGATGTCCCTTGACGATATTGTTGATGTTATCT
>NZ_JBSLZM010000045.1:0-2071 GCF_056494385.1 Aquifex sp.
CCCAAGTCTATCCCCATTATCCCCAACATGGGTATCTGGGCACGAAAACCTACACCTGCGCTCCGCTTGAGATCACTCAGATTGACCGTCCTCGGCTCCCACCAGGCGTTCCCAGCTTCGGCGAAGGTGAGCGGTCAAAAGAGCGATATAATTCTGCTTTTAGCAAGATTTACGTATTCGGGATTTATCTCATAACCTACGTAAAATCTCCCCGTTTTCAAAGCCGCTATAGCAGTCTGGCCACTTCCCATAAACGGATCCAGTACAACTTCTCCTTTAAAGGTATATAGCTGTATGCACCTGTAAGGTAGCTCCTCCGGAAATGGAGCCGGATGTCCAATTTTTTTAGCTGAAACTGCAGGAAAAGTCCATACGCTTTTAGTAAACTTCAAAAATTCTTCCTTTCGTATAGTACTTTTCCTACGCTTCGGATTTTCCCTACGGAACGTATCTTTTGAAAAGACAAGAATATACTCATGAACATCCCTCAAAGTAGGATTTCGGGGAGACATCCAACTGCCCCACGCTGTAGAAGAACCGGCACTTGTACCTTTATTCCAAATTATCTCCCCCCTCATCAGGAAACCGATTTTCAACATATCTTCTATTATAAATGCGTGTAGGGGTATATAAGGTTTTCTACCTAAATTTGCTACATTTATGCACGCCCTTCCTCCGGGTACCAGAACTCTATAGGTTTCCTTCCAAACTCTTCTTAAAAATTCCCGATACTCGTCAAAGGATAGGTCCCGATCGTACTCCTTTCCCACGTTGTAAGGGGGAGATGTGACCATTAGATGTACGCTGTTATCCGGAAGCTCATCCATACTTTCACTACTTTTACAGAAGATCCTGTTCAAATACTCTTCCGGGATAGTATTTTCCACGTACGATATCTTTTTTTCTGTTGGTAACCCCTCGTACAACCTGCTGGAATAAAACTTGGAGGAGTCGTGGCTTACCCTACCGGGTGATCCGAATTTACTGGTCTCAGTTTTCTGTCTCTTAGCCATAGTTCAACCTCCTAAGCAGACGTAAAAACTTTTCCGCCTTCGCTTCATATGTGCGCTCTTTACTTGCTATATCTATAATTTGACCCAAATCCTTTTTAGTGATCATTGATGAGAAGAATTCCCTATCCTCTACGACCAAACGTCTTAGGTTCTCGTACAACTCATGGGGAGTATCAACTCTTAAAAACCCTTCCTCTGGAGTGCTTTTTATATCACCACCGTTAGGTCTGTCCAAAGGTTTAGGATTTACAGAATAAAATCCTTGAACTATGCCAGACAACTTTAGAAAATCCACTTTGTTATAATAGAACTTGGTAATAGGTGTATTCCCAACGACTACGATCGGTATTTTGGAGGATTTGTGGCCAGAAACTCTTATATTTATACTTTTACCAATGGCTTTCAGTATGGTATCCGAACGCAAGAAACTCGGATTACCTTGGTGTGTTGTGTAATCCCCTATACACACTATTTCGTCGGTTTCAGGATAGTATTCCCAATTCCACACAATGGACATCTTAACTTCAACAATAAGTAAAATATCCTCGGCCTGTTGCATTCTATTAGGAGTTTTGACTATAGCAACATCCGCAGGGGAGCGATCAGTAAGCCCGACTTCTTCACAGATTACGTTGTGAATCGCATAGGCACCAAGATCTTCTGCCATCGGTGTTAATAAATCCTTGATCCATTTTTCTGTGTAGCTCCCTACAAAGGCATTTCTACCTTGCAGAGTTGTTTTTTTACCTTTGTAGCCTTTTGGCCAATAGGCCAAATATCTGCTATCTTCGGTGATATAAAATAACTTCTCCGGAGGGACAATATGTAAAGTTTCTACAAAGAACTTACGTTCCTCATCCTTATTCCACAGCATAATCTATAAAAGTTAGCATTATACAGATGAACGGCTGAGATAACTCTTCAAGAGTAGATCAGAACGTGGCCCCTATCTGGAAGTGGGGTACCCAACGATGGGAGGGGTCGTCAAAGCCGTAGCCCAAGTCTATCCCCATTATCCCCAACATGGGTATCTGGGCACGAAAACCTACACCTGCGCT
>NZ_JBSLZM010000046.1:0-2498 GCF_056494385.1 Aquifex sp.
TTTACTTTCTTGTAAGCGAGTTTAGCTATACCACCTGCGGTGTGAACCCTGAGTTCTTTCTTTTCTTCCTTTGTAAGCTCTTCAATGTGCTGAATCTTGTAAAGGGCAAGTTCCGGGTCCGCCCTCAGGATATTTCTAACGGTTTGTCTCGTGAGACCTACGAGTTCCGCTATTTCCTCTTCTGTTTTCAGGAACTCTTCCCTGTAAACAACTACAAAGGAAGCCCTTGCCAGTGAGGGGAGCCATGTGAGTGTCCTGAATTCCGCAAGTTTGTGAAGACCCCCCAGAAGGTCTATCGCTTTGAGGAACACCCTGGTAACCAGTGCTTCAACGTCAACCTCTACGGGTTTTACCTCTACCACCATTCCACCACCTCCTTTTTATGGCTTTCTAACTTTTAATATAACCCCTTCTTTTTCTACGTATCTTATTAACTCTTCGTAAACCTTATCTTTGATCAAGGTTTCCCCGTTCCCGACCATTATAAGTTTCCTTTTTGCCCTTGTAAGTGCTACGTTTAACCTTCTGTAATCCTTTAAAAATCCCAAATCTCCGTAGGTGTTTGCCCTCACGAAAGAGATTACTATCACCTCTTTTTCCCTTCCCTGAAATCCGTCTACGGTTTTTATTTCAAGGTCTTCAATATTTATAAGCTCCTCCAGGAGGTTAACCTGGTCCTCGTAAGGAGATATCACGCCTATATCTTCCGGTTTTAAACCTACCTTTATAAGGTGTGCAACCAGTTCCTTACACACTTTGGCCTCTTCCTCGTTGTAAAAGGATGTGCTCCCTTTCCTTTGCTCTTCTCTTCCTTCCGTATCCACAAATACGATTATATTCTCGGGAAGTAGTGCCTCTTTGTAGGGAGACGGTACTTCTTTTAATCTTTCCTCATTTATGATTCCCTTCAAAGTCCGGTTTGCTACACTCTCGTGGGCTATCAGCTTTCCCCCGTAAAACATTCTGTTTGAGAACTCCATTATTTTCTTGTTCATTCTGTATTGAATCCTTAGGAGTGTGTAAAACTTCTCACCGTAAAGGTCTATTAATCTCTCAAAGAGGGTGTAGCTCAGTCCTTGTTTTGCTTTTTCACTTAAAACCGTGGGTGGAAGCTGTTTGTGGTCCCCGGCCATTATAAGTTTTTTTCCTTTGACTATTGGTATCAAGCATGAGGGCTCGGTTGCCTGAGTTGCTTCGTCTATAACGACAACGTCAAAGGTGTAACTTTCAAGGATTTCGCTTCCCGCTGTTGAGTTAGTAGTGCAAACAACTTCACTCCTCTTTAGGATTTTATTAACGGCCTTTGCTTCCTCCTTTTTTGCTTCCTCGTAAAGCTCCCTTATTTTTTCTTGGAGCTTTATCCATTTCGCCATGCTTCTGAGAATTTTGGAAGAAAGACCTCTTACGGGTGTTCCCGTTTTTGCTCTTTTTAGTATCTCTTCGTCACTCAGACCTCTTCTATACCTGGGTTCCGGTCTAACGTATCTTTTTTGTTCCTCCTTCAGGCTTTCTATTTCCTCGTAAAGTTTCTTAGCCCTCTCAAACTCGGGTTCAAGCTCAAGGAGGTAATCAAGGGTGTGCATTTTTATACTCTTTAGAACCCTTACGGGGTTTCCTACCCTTACCGCTTTTATACCTTTTTTAACAAGTCTTTCCACCAAGTTATCAACAGCTATATTTGAGTCCGCAACCGCGAGAACCCTGTTACCTCTCTTTACAAGCTCTTCTATACATGCTACGAGAGTTGTTGTCTTTCCGGTTCCCGGAGGACCGTGTATCAGAAAAACCTTTTCCGATTCAACAGCCTTTCTTACCGCTTCCCTCTGATACTCGTTTAACCGGCTCATCGGATAAGTTTAACAAGTTTCTTTAGGCTTTTTACCTCTTCATCTTTGAGTTCCCTCCAATCCCCGGGCTCCATATCCTCATCAAGCTGGAGGTTTCCTATTCTCGTTCTTTTCAAATCCTTTACGTTGTATCCGATAGCTCTAAAGAGTCTTTTTACTATATGGTAACGACCTTCGGTAAGAATAACCTTTAAAGTATCCTCCGAGAGTTTCTCCGCTCCAACGAGACTGACATGTTTTCCTTCAAGTTCAACGTTTTTTATCCTCTCAAAGTCTCTAAAAGGTCTATCAAGTTTAACAACATACTCCTTTTCAACCTTCCACTTGGGATGTGTTATTCTGTGGGCAAACTCCCCGTCGTCGGTTATAAGTAGAAGACCTTCCGCATCAACGTCAAGCCTTCCTGCGGAAAAAAGCTTTCTATTTCCAAAATGCTCCTTAATAATCTCCAGGAAAGAGGGATATTTAGCTTCCTCTTCCGTGGTTGAGATGTAACCTTTTGGTTTGAAAAGCATAATGTAAACGTGTTCTTTTGGTTTTACGTTTACCCCTTCAACCTCTACACTTTCTCCTTCCCTTACCTTGTAATCAGGACTCTTTACCACCCTTCCTCCTACCCTTACCCTTCCTTCCCTTATTAGTTCCTTTGCC
>NZ_JBSLZM010000047.1:0-3269 GCF_056494385.1 Aquifex sp.
CGCCTGCTCTCTCGGGTTGAAGGGACAAGCTGTAGTAGCGAGACATATCCGAAGAAAGGCATATCCCCTTTCGGGCAGGGCATACGGGAACCTCCAGAAGGAGGGATCGCTCGCTCTTGTTACGTCAAGGCCTCTTTCCGCAGGTTCATCTATAAGCTGGCAGGCAAGGATGTTCTCTCCCTTGTAAACTCTCCAGCTTCCATGATGTTTCTGGCGCCTGAAAACCAGTCCTCTTGCTATCATCTTTGACTGTTCCCATCCTTCACTTTCGTATGGCTCCTCAAGAGAGGCTTCCACGTAGGTATTCCCTTCTCTTTTTCTCCACCATACCCTTGCGATGTCTTCAAAGGTCGGGAACTTCTTTATATGGTTTATAAGCTCAAGCCTTTCGGGAGTTATCTTGGTAAGTATTCGCCCATCTTCGGTAAAGATCTCATCGTATTTGAAATTTACCACTTTGAGATCATTCAGTATCTCTTTTCCTTTCTTGTTCGTAGGAGCATCAAGGAACTTCAGGGTGATTTGGTCATTCCCGGAAGGTTTCCTTTTCTGAACTATCAGAATTACGGGATTGACAGCAACTTCGGGAAAAATCTCTTTAGCAACAAGCTCAAGGTCCACTATCTCCTTTACAGTCCACTCTGTTCTGAGGAGGTCCCTCAGCGGTTTCTCGTGGTTACTGTCAAAAACAGAAAGAGAGAGAACGAAGCCAAGGTACCCATCCTCGTCAACCCAATCCCTGAGAGCCCTGTAGGTGAACACCGCCCTCAGGTTTGCCCTTGCGAGGGGGTCCGAAGGTGATGAGTTTTCCCTCTCGCTTCTCAGTATCTCAGGGCGAACATAAGGGGGATTCCCCACAACCGCCTGATACTCTCTTGTGCTGTAGATTTTCCACATACCGCCTGTTTCGTAAAGACCTCTCTGTGTGCCTACCGCATCCCCGACAGAAACCTTCAGGAGAGGCATGGGTCGTCCTTGTAGTCTGTCCTTAAAGGGAAGCAGGTGCCAGAAGAGCTGAAGCCTTGAGAGGGCGGATGCAAAGGGATCAATGTCGTTGCCGTGTATCTTCTCTACCTCTTTTTTGAACCTCTCGTAAGATATGGTTCCCCTCTTGAACTTTTCTCCCGCAAGCCTTTCAAAAAAGACAACGAGGAAGGTTCCGGAACCGCAGGCGGGGTCAAGGACGCTTTCAACGCTTCCGCCGGTCATGCCAAGGATGCTGTCCGCTATGCATTCCGCTATCCAGAATGGAGTAAAGACCTGACCGAGGTTTTTTCTCGTGCTCGGGGAAACCATCCTGGTGTAAATTTGAGAAAGAATGTCCCCCCTTACTTTTGAAAACTCTACGAAAGAAAGCCAGTAGAGTATGTATTCTATAGCTCTTGACAGAGAATCGTCGGAAAGATACAAAACCCAGTCGTAAACGGTTTCTCCCATAATTGTGGGGAAGATTTCTTCTGTAAGCTGGGATCCGTATCTTACAAGCTCTGTCATGTTAGCCCTGACGTGTTCCCTGAACTTCACAAAACTCTCTATACCGCCGTTAGAAAAGATTTTTCTCCCGAGGAAAGAAAGATCTTCTACAAATCTTATGGTAAGCATGCGTGCCATAAGGAGCATGGCGGTTCCGAAAACGAGAGAGCCTTTAAGCTTGCGGTCAAAATCCCTGTCTCTTAACCACACGTAGGTGTAGAAGAACTGGAAAAGGGGGCGATTCTTCCTGAACATGGAAGAAAGAATGGAGAGCCTGTTTTCAAACTCTTCCCAATCTATATCCATGGAAGCGTAAGCAGGAAAGTCAGGTTCTACGCCCGTCGGGGTGATATTGAGGATGTCCTTTGTGTTGTTTGAGCCTCTTGAAGCTATGGAGTAGAAGTATTCAAGGTGTTCTTTCATCTTTTCATAGAACTCTTCCGCTCTGGGGACAAGTCCCTTGACCGTATTCATAAGCAGGTTAAAGCTCCTCTCAAGCGTATTGAAAAAGGCTTCCCTATTCTCGGACGGGTCTATACTTCCCACATGTGAGGTGTCCCCTTCAAGGAATTTTTTAAGGTTTTCCCGCTGTTCAAAAGCTGCAGGAGACAGGTTTCCTCTAAGGAATTCCCACAGCTCTCTTACCTGAGCCTTATCGCTAACATCAAAAACCCTTTTCTGCCCTGTTCTGATTTCAAGCCCGAACACGGGCATAATCACCCATATCTCGGGGTCAACGAGAACGAACCATTCTGTTCCCAGAACCACATACTTCTTCTTTTCACCGAGGATTTCCTCTATATTTCTGTCACTCTCAAAGAGCCTCGCCTTTGCCTTTGCTTCTCCCACAATCCACGGAAATCCGAGCTCTTTAATGAGAACCGCAAAGTCGGGTATATCCCTTCTTTTTCCCAGAGAAACATCAACCTTAATATTTCCCGCTCCCCAGCCTATAGCTTCAAAGACCTTCTTAATTTCAGGATACATATTCCGTTCCTGACCCGACCTGGTTCTGAGAAGTTCAGAGATAGCTCTTGTAAATTTCTTCCAGCTCATGTTCACTTATCATACAATCTTCTTGTTTCTTGACGTTGAGCAATTCTTCCTTACTTTTAGAAAATAAGGAGGTAAGGCATGTTAGTAAAGAAAACATCCAAAAATCAGATTACGCTTCCTAAGGAGGTCCTCAAAAACTTCCCCGAAGTGGAGTATTTTGAGGTAACGGTTGAAGAAGGCAGGATAGTTCTGATTCCCGTAAAGACCGTACCTTCAAACATAACCCTTGAGAAGATAAGGGAGAAGATAAAAGAGGCGGGGCTTACCGAAAGGGACCTTGAGGAAGCGGTAAAGTGGGCAAGAAAAAGCTGAGAGTGGTTCTGGACACGAACGTGATCCTGTCTTCCCTACTTTTCGGAGGAAGGCTCGCATTCATTCACAAGGCATGGAATGGAGGTAAGCTAACTCTTCTTTTTTCAGAAGACACACTTGAGGAGCTTGTAAAGGTCCTTCACTATCCCAAGTTAGCTCTTACGGAGGAAGAGATTGACTTCTTACTCTACGTGGAAATTCTACCCTGCTCGGAAATGGTTGAAGTTAAGTTCAGGATAGATGAAGAAGTGTGTACAGATAAGGACGACCTCAAGTTTCTTGAGTGTGCGGTGTCGGGAAGAGCGGATTTTGTTGTCAGCGGAGACAAGGAGCTTCTTTCTGTAGGAGAAATTGAAGGCATAAAGATAATCACTCCTGCAGAGCTGAGGAAGATTCTGAGATGAAAGGAGCTTTAGTCGGATCTCCTT
>NZ_JBSLZM010000048.1:0-19045 GCF_056494385.1 Aquifex sp.
TAATCAAAAGCCTAAATTAACCACATGGGGCATTGGTGTTAACTGGTACATCAAAGGTCCCACAAACAGAATATCCCTTGCTGTGGACAGTGTAAAGATAGACGATATAAACAATAGAAATCTTCAAGGAGATGACTCCTATACCGACGTAACCCTCTCTATCTTCTATAACTTCTAAAAAATTCCTTTAAACCCCGCCGAAGGCGGGGTTCTTTTCCCAGACTCCTTTAATTTCGTATCCGCATTTATTACACTTACCCCCCTTTAGGTTTATTTCAGTAATAAAGTATC
The DNA here is from genome assembly GCF_056494385.1 of Aquifex sp. NCBI lineage: Bacteria > Pseudomonadati > Aquificota > Aquificia > Aquificales > Aquificaceae > Aquifex > Aquifex sp. The sequence continues at coordinate 292 of NZ_JBSLZM010000048.1, forward strand.
CTGTTCTTCCTATAACCGTGTTTCTGCATTCGGGACAGTAGGTACTTTCGTAATCGTTTCCCGGAAGGTTTCCGACGAATACGTATTCAAGCCCTGCTTTTTTTCCTATGTTATAAGCCTTTATAAGTTCTTCAACAGGTGTGGGAGGCAAGTCAGTGGCCTTGTAATGGGGGAAGAATCTTGATAGATGCCAGGGAACCCAGGGGGCAAGCTCATTCCCTATCCATTCCGCAATCTTCTTTATCTGTTCCTCCGTCAAATACTTTGGAACTATAAGGGTTGTGAGTTCTACCCACTTTCCTTTTTTGAAGACGTATTTTATCGTTTCAAGAACGGGTTGTAGCCTTCCCTTTGAATACTCTCTGTAAGCTTTATCGTCAAAGAACTTAAGGTCTATGCTGTATGCATCCATATACTTGTCTATTTCTTCAAGGGGTTCGGGATTTATAAATCCCGCGGTTACCATAATGTTTTTTAGCCCTGCCTCTTTTGCCTTTTTGGCTACGTCAATCATGTATTCCGCAAAGATTGTTGGGTCAGAATAGGAGTAAGATATGCTGTCACATCCGTGCTCAACTGCTTTTTCAACTATGATTTCGGGAGGAACAAATGTTTCGTCATAAAACCTATTCTTAAACACTTCTCCCTTCGGAACCTGGGATATTTCCCAGTTCTGACAACCCTTGCAGTGAAGGTTGCAACCCGGAGTTGCTATCGTTAACGTTCTATGTCCGGGAAGGAAGTGAAATAAGGGTTTCTTTTCAACAGGGTCTATAGCGGCGGATACAAGAGAACCGTAGGTAAATGTATATAATTTTCCTCCGATATTAACCCTTACGCCGCAAGAGCCTACCCCCCCTTCCTTCAGCTTACAGCTTACCGGACAGAGGTAACACTCAACCTTCCCGTCTTCTGTTTTTTGCCACCACCTTGCTTCAACCCTCATAAGACTTAATTTAACAACTTAATACTCAATATTCTTGATTATTCTCATATAAACACTTGCATCTGCTTTAGATTATATAATTTATATTTCATAATGGTTAACAGGAATTGGGTTTTAAAGATAGCACACCTAGCAAGACTGAAGTTAACGGAAGAGGAAGTAGAGCTTTTCCAGAAACAGCTCGGGGATATACTTGATTTCGTAAACAAGCTGAACGAGGTTAACACAGAAGGTGTAGAACCCTTTATACTTTCTTCAGAAACAACTCCTATGAGGGAGGACGAACCCAAGCTCTCCCTTGACAGGGAAAGGGCTCTTATGAATGCTCCCGAAAGGGAAAACGGATTTTTTGTAGTTCCCAGAGTTGTGGAGGTGTAATAGATGGCCAGGGTTTCTGAGAACTTATCTGAGAAGATGAAGGCTCTTGAAGTAGCACTAAGCAGTATTGAGAAGCGTTTCGGTAAAGGGGCCGTTATGCCCCTTAAAGCTGTTGAGACCGTTGAGGTTGAAGCTATACCTACAGGTTCCATATCCCTTGACATTGCTACGGGAGTTGGAGGAATCCCGAAAGGGAGAATAACGGAGATATTCGGTGTTGAAAGCTCGGGAAAAACAACCCTCGCACTTCACGTTATAGCGGAAGCACAAAAGAGGGGAGGGGTAGCGGTATTCATTGATGCGGAGCATGCACTTGACCCCAAATACGCTAAGAAGTTGGGTGTTGACGTTGATAACCTCTACATATCCCAACCGGACTACGGAGAACAAGCCCTTGAGATAGCGGAAAGTCTTATAAACAGCGGGGCGGTTGACGTTATAGTCGTTGACTCTGTAGCGGCTCTCGTTCCTAAGGACGAGCTTGAAGGTGAAATGGGCGAAGCCCAGGTGGGCAAACAGGCAAGGCTGATGTCCCAAGCCCTTAGGAAACTAAAAGGTGCTGTCCATAGAAGTAACACCGCACTCATATTCATAAACCAGATAAGGGAAAAGATAGGTGTAATGTTCGGAAATCCCGAAACCACACCCGGTGGAAGGGCTTTAAAGTTTTTCTCGGATATGAGGCTTGAGGTGAGAAGACTCGGCGACGTTAAAGAAGGAGGGGAGAAAAAGGGATACAGGGTAAAGGTAAGGGTTGTTAAGAACAAGCTGGCTCCCCCGTTCCAGGAAGCAGAGTTTGACGTTATATACGGAGAGGGAATATGCAGGATATGTGACATAATAGAAACTGCTGCAAACCTCGGAGTTATTACAAAGAGCGGTTCCTGGTATAGTTATGGGGATAAAAGACTGGGGCAAGGAAGGGAGCAAGCTAAAAAATACCTACTTGAACACCCTGAAATGCTTGAGGAAATAGAAAGAAAAGTGAGAGAGGTGGCAGGACTTGTTAGACCAGATACTGAAGAAGGCACTGGAGAATAAAGCGAGCGATATTCACCTGAAGGTAGGTTCTAAACCCGTAATAAGGACCCCAAACGGTTTAGAGACCCTTGAGGAGTTTCCTCCTATTTCCGTGGAACTTTTTGAAATCTTTATAAATGACATACTGAAAAATCAACCCAAAAAGAGGAAAGAGCTTGAGGAAGAAGGTCAGGTTGACATTTCCTACTCTATACCAAAGGTATCAAGGTTCAGGGTAAACCTCTACAAACAGAGAGGAACCTACGGTATAGCTCTTAGAGTCATTCCTTTTGAAATACCCGAATTCAAAAAACTTAACTTACCTCCTGTAATGCTCCAAACAGCTTTAAAACACTCAGCGGGACTTATTCTCGTTACGGGACCCACCGGCTCCGGAAAATCAACAACACTTGCGGCTATTATTAACGAGATTAATAAGCGTTTCAGGAAGGTGATAATAACGATTGAGGATCCGATAGAGTTCCTTTTCAAGGATATAATGTCCTTTATTATTCAGAGAGAAGTCGGTTGGGATACGGATAGCTTTTTCCTCGGCCTTAGAGCCGCACTGAGAGAAGACCCTGACGTTATAATGGTTGGTGAGATTAGAGATCCCGAAACTGCAAAGACAGCACTGCACGCTGCGGAAACCGGACACCTGGTTTTCTCAACCCTTCACACTCTCGATGCTGTAGAAACTATTAACAGGTTCGTCGGAATGTTTCCGTTAGAACACAGGGAACAGATAAGACAGATGCTTGCATCCACTCTTATAGCGGTTTACTCCCAGAGGTTAATCCCCAGAAAGGGTGGAGGAAAGGTTCCGGCAGTTGAAATTATGATTATGACGCAAGCTATAAAGGAAGCCATTCTGGAAAACAGGCTTCACGACATTCCCGAACTTATAGAAAAAGGAAAGTCTGTTTACGGCTCTCAAACCTTTGACCAGCACCTTGAAGAGCTATATAAAAGGGGATTGATAGACCTTGATACCGCACTTCTATACGCAAGGAGACCTGCAGATCTTGAACTCAGACTAAAAGGTATAAGCAGCGAAAGCGTATCGGGAGAAGATGATATATTCATTACCTGATATGAAGATAGCGATAGACGGTCCATCCGCAAGCGGGAAAAGCACGGTGGCAAAGTATATTTCCGAGAAGTTGGGAATACCTTATCTGGAAACCGGCCTTGTTTACAGGGCTTTAGCCTTTATATCCCTTAGGGAAAACATTCCTCTTGAAAATTTTAGGGAAGTTTTTAAAAAAAACTTTGAGGTGAACCCTGAGGTAGGTAAAACCACAATTAGATTTTACGGAAAAGAGTTGGATGAAAGCTTACTAAAAACGGAAGAAGTAGGGAAAAGGGCCTCGGAACTGGGAGCTATTCCCGAGTTCAGGGAAAGAATAAACAAACTGTTTAGGGAGATAATAAACGAAAAACAAATGGTTGTTGAGGGAAGAGACGCGGGAACACATATAATTCCCGAGGCAGACGTAAAGATATTCATAACCGCTTCTCCGGAAGAAAGGGCTAAAAGGAGATACGAGCAACTCAGGGAAATGGGAATCGATGTCTCTTACGAAGAAGTTTTACAAAAAATCCTTGAAAGAGATAAGAGGGATACGGAGAGACCTAAGTATCCTTTCAGGCCTGCGGAAGATGCGATAATTATTGACACCACCAATATGAGGCTTGAAGAGGTATTTAAGAAAGTTATGCGGATAATATATGAACATTCCGAATACCCTAAGCGTCTTTAGGATTATACTGGCACCGCTAATTCCTGTGCTTGTATTGAAAGAAAAGTATTCACTTACCTTTTTTCTGATAGTTTTTCTTGCACTTACAGACTTTCTTGATGGGTACCTTGCAAGAAAACTGAAAAAGGAAACAAGCGTTGGAAAAATCCTTGACCCACTTGGAGATAAATTTTTTACAACATTTTCGCTATTTTCTTATACATTCCTCTCAAAGGTAAAGATAAGCTCTTACGTTTTTATACTCTTATTAATACGAGATATCTTCCTTGTTCTCGGTGGAATACTTCTCCTAAGAAGGAAAGTAATACCCTCTCCTTCCATTTACGGTAAGCTCACCACCTTATTCGTTTCCCTATGTTTAACAATCACAGCATTTATAAACGTGATATATTCACCCCTTCTTCATAAACTTCTCTCCTTGCTGGAAACTATAACTCTGTTTTTTGTAGTTTTATCCTTTTTCCACTATACCCTGAAAGGTATAAGGGAGTTGAAGGAAGGTTAACATAATTGCTATTATGTTAACACCCAACTTTCACAGTCCACACGTTTACACTTCAAATCAATAGTTTTTTGAGTTAAATTAAGTAAATTTATATACATGGCTAAGGTTCTTGTTGAGGAAAGGATTGATTTAGGAAGATACGACGAAAGGTTTTACGCGATAGTAGGAAGGGGAGATGAAAATGTAAAGTTCTTTACTAGGTTTTTTGATGTAAGGATAGTTCCCAGGGGAACGGAGCTTATAGTTAAGGGGGAAGAGGATAAGGTAAGAACCTTTATCGGATTTCTAAGTGCCGTTATGAAACGTATGGAGCATGAAAGACTTACAGCTGAGGACGTAAAGGAGTATGCAAAGCAGTTTTTAAGTAGCATAGAAGCCTACAGGATTGAGGAGCAGGAAGGAAAAAAGAAGGAAGAGCTTGAGGAAGAAGTGATTCTTATAACCCACAGAAAGAAGGCAATCGTTCCAAAGACGGAAACCCAAAAGAAATACGTTGAAGCCATAAAGAAGAACGATATAGTTTTCGGTATAGGACCCGCCGGAACGGGAAAGACCTATCTTGCCATGGCTATGGCACTTCAACATCTAAAAGAGGGAAAGGTTAACAAGATTATTCTCACAAGGCCCGCGGTTGAAGCTGGGGAAAAGCTCGGATTCCTTCCGGGAACTATAGCGGAAAAGGTTCACCCATACCTTACACCACTTTACGACGCACTATACGATATGGTTGATTACGATAAGGCTAACTACATGCTTGAGAGAAACATAATAGAGATTGCTCCCCTTGCCTTCATGAGGGGAAGAACCCTTAACGATGCTTTTATAATACTTGACGAGGCCCAAAACGCAACCAAGGATCAGATGAAGATGTTCCTTACGAGGATAGGGTTCGGTTCAAAGGCGGTCATAACGGGAGACGTAACCCAGATAGACCTACCTAAAAAGAAAGAATCCGGCCTCATAGAGGCTATGGAAGTTCTAAGGGGAATAGAAGGGATAGAGTTTATCTTCTTTAAACAAACGGACGTTGTAAGACACCCCATAGTTGCTAAGATAATAAACGCTTATGAGGAATACGAAAAGAAGAGGGAACAGGGTTCTGGTAAAACTGAAGAAACGGAAGGTAAGGAAGAGTGATATAAAACGCTGGGCCCTTGAGGCCCTTCACGTTTTAAACCTTCAGGGAGTTGAACTTTCCGTTTATATAACGGACGACGAGGAAATAAGAGAGCTTAACAAAACCTACAGAGGGAAAGACAAACCTACGGACGTGTTATCCTTTCCTCTGAACGAAACCGTAAACGGTTTAAGAATTTTAGGGGATATAGTCATATCTCAAGATACCACGGAAAAACAGGCAAAGGAACTCGGTCACACTTTAGACGAAGAAATGAAAAGACTTCTCATTCACGGGATTGTTCACCTGCTCGGATACGACCACGAAAGGGGAGGGGAGGAGGAAAAGAAGTTCTTTGAACTTGAAAACTATTTATTGAGTAAACTCTCAAAGGCTTTATAGGAGCTCCGTGCGTTAGGCTTACTGACGACAAACTTAAAACCAAGCTGGTAAGCTATTTCCTCAAACTCCCTGAATTCCTCCTCGGCGTAGTATTTGATAACAGGATGATGTTTTAGGGAGGGCTGGTAATACTGACCTATAACCAGAAAATCACAGTCTACTCTTCTTAAATCCTCCATTACCTTTATAACTTCTTCCTTCTTCTCTCCGAATCCGAGGATTAGAGCGGATTTAGTTAGAATGCTTTTATCCAGTTCTTTACTCCACTTAAGGATTTTTAGGCTCCTTTCGTAGCTTGCCCCTATTCTTACACGGGGATACAGTCTCGGGACCGTTTCAACGTTATGGTTTAAAACTACCGGCTTTTCCCGTAAAACCGTTTCAAGTGCCTCTTTACTCCCTCTGAAGTCGGGAATTAGAACTTCAACTTTTACGTCAGGAATGTTTTCCTTAAGAACCCTTATACACTTTGCAAAGTGGGAAGCTCCACCGTCGGGTAAGTCGTCCCGCGTAACGGACGTTATTACAACGTATTTAAGCCCAAGGGTTTTTACAGCTTCAAGGAGTCTATAGGGCTCTTCCGGGTCAACTCTCCGGGGAAATCCCTTCTCAACGTTACAGAAAGCGCACCTGCGTGTGCAGTGAGTTCCAAGAATCATAAAAGTAGCTGTTTTATTTCCGAAACACTCGGATATATTCGGACATCTTGATTCTTCACATACCGTATGAAGCCTCGTTTTCCTCAGAAGTTTTTTTACCTCGTAGAGCTTTGAAAACTGTATAACGGGTTTCATTAAAAAAAATTTTAAAAAAGGAAGGCTTAAAGCTCTGATAAAGCTTCCCTTTGTATGTCTTTCACCGCTTCTATGAGCTTCAATCCCGAGCTGTGTAAGGAATTTTGGCCAACTATACCTATTAGTCTGAGAAGTGAGAGCTCATTAAGAAAGGTTTCGTGGTCAAGGCCCGTTAGTTTCTCAACCTCTTCAAACTGTTTCGGAAGTATTCTAACCTTTTCTTCTTTAACGTATAGGTTTCCTACCTTAGCTATAGCCTCAACTATTCTAAACATAAAGGGGTTTATAGGGTTGCTAAGGCCTTCTGGGATAGAAGATACTGCTTCCTTTATAAGTCTTCCTGCTTTTGTTAGAACGAGTCCTTCGTTAGGTAGAACCTCAAGGAAGCCCCTCGCTTGGAGCTTTTCAACCGCAAGATGAACCTCTTCCCTCATTACATCCTCAAACTCGTTGAAAAGTTCACTCAGGAACATTCCCGCGTTGGGTATTTTGTGAAGAACCATAAGCTCAAATCTCGTAAGGTGAGGCTTTCTCTTTATGGTGTAAGCGAGTTCCGAGAAAAGCCTTCCGCTGTCAGTGGGTGCACCGCTCCTTACGAGAACCTCACTAACCGCTTGCTTATACCACTCGTAATTAGGTGCTATGAACTCTCTTTTTGTTATCGTTACGGCTTTAACACCGGTTGCGGTTATATCCCTTACTCCGTGTTTTTCAAGGTCTTCAAGAACTTTCTTCCCGTACTCCGTAGGAACATAGTAAAGCTCTCCCTTCTCCGTTAGCTTTGTAGTTATTAGGTCAAAGGATTCAAGGGAGTATAAAGCTTCACTTACCAAATCCATCATTTTCTTGTGCCACTTTCCCCCTTTTTCGTAGAAATGCTTAAAGAGTTCTTCAACCGTCTTTAACTCCTCAAACTTCTTCTTAATCTCCTCTTTCTTCTTGTAGTTAAAGTCTTGGTTTATCTTCCTTCCGTAATACTCAACAAGGTGTTTATACTCTTTCAGGGGTCTTAAGAACATTTCCCTTACTATCTCCTCTTTTGTTGGAAGGGTACCTGCTTTTTCTTCATGCTTTCTCAGTAGCTGGTCTATAGTTTTGAGTATTTCTTCCTCAAACACCTCAAGGTTGAAGGTTCTATGGAAGGGATAACTCTTCTTTTTCCAGAGTTTGTAAACCTCTAAAAGTTTTTCTCCGGCGGGAAGAAGGTTTCCTTTATCGTCAAAAAGTGCCAGGGCGAACATAACTTCTTTACCCGCATCGGGAAGAGCATCAATTCCTTCGTCCAAGGCTCTTACAAAATCCTCAAGTATATCTTCCGAGATTAATACATCAAGGCTGAAGGGCATTTCCCTTAAAGCTTTTTCCACAGCTTGACCGAGTCCTGTCAGACTGTAGACATCTGAGTTCAAGGAAAAGGCTATCAACCTCATTGATTCAAGTAAGAGGGGGAAGTGCTTTCCTTCGGGAAGCATGCTCTTTTCTGCAGGCCCAGGAGGCATGCTTCTTATATACTGTGCAAGCTCCTTACTTATCTCAAGTCTCGGTGTTATTTCCGTGTAAATCTCGTATATCCTCTTTGCGTAATCGTTCAGAGTCTTATACCTACCCTTCTTTTCTTCTTCAACCTCGGTTAAAAATCCCCTCTCCTCAAGGGCTTTTTCTATAAGCTTTCCCGGTTTCCCGTCGTTCATAAGTGTTGAGTAAATCATCGTTATGACTTCCGAGCCTATCCACCTGAAGTGTTCATCCCACTTTTCCGGATGCGTTATGTACCCTTCCTTTTCCATTGATTGGATTATCTCAACGAGTGCCTCTCCCCAGTAGGTGAGGGCATACTCAAAGGGTTTTTCAAGTCTAACGAGGTTTTGGAACTCAAGTTCCGTGAAAACCTCTCTTTCCCTTACTTCTTCTGATACCTTATAAGCTTCTTCCCTTTCTTTGGCTTCCTTTACTTTAAGTAAAGCAAGGGCATGTTCTTTCGTAATAATCATACTTCCACCTCCGTGTATTTTTGCAAAAAAAGCCCCTCCGAAAAGAAAGCCCCACCTCCCTGAGCGTTTTTAAACCTCTCCCGTTTCTTCAAGTATCTTGTTCAGAAGGTATCCCGAGGTAATCTCAAGGGCAAACACAAAGAGTGTAACTACGGAAGCACCCCAAAATGCTCCCTCAAGGTAGTTTCCTATAATGAGACTTCCCAGAAGGTTAAACTTTGAGAGGAAGGTAAGTATTAAAAGAAGGGTAAAGATTCCGTAATAGGCGTATTTGTAGTAATCAAGGTTATGAAGCCAAAGCATAAGAAGGGAGGGAATGGAAAGATTCTCGGTTCTCTCCTTGGGTTCTTCCGTCTTCCTGGATAGCTCTCTCCTGTCAATCTCTTTGTTTGCAAGAAAAGCCTCTGCGGTTAAGAGAAAACTCCCGTATCCGAAAATGAGTTTGTTTGCAAAAACGAGAGCCCCCAAAAATCCGAAAAGGAAAGCAAGACCTTCAGGCGTTAAGGCAAGAACGAGGGTTGATACAAAAAACCCCGTAAAGGTTAACGTGAGTAGAACCGCAAGGGATATTATTAAGAGCCACTGAACTACGCTCTGTGCATTCATTTACCTTCCTCCTTTTTCTCCTTGTTTCCCGTATACTCAAACCTGTGAACAACGGTATAAAGGTCCCGTGAAAGGGGGTGTTTGTAGGTGAATGTTGCTATTACCAAGTCCCCAACTTTTAACTTTTCGGTTCCTTCCTTCAGCTTTAACTGAACCGCAAGAACACTTAAAGGGGGTATCGTTATGTTTGCAGGTATGTTTGAAAGGACGTATTTCTTCTCCTTACTTTCCTTGCCGGGCTTAAATACAAAATCCTTCTCAACTATCGTTAAAGGTGTGGTTCCGGGGTTTGAGATCGTATAGGTTATAAGGTGCTTCTCCTTGTCGTAAACAGCGTTAAGTATAATGGGAGAGCCCGGTATGTTTTGGAACTGTTTTAAAAGCTTACTTGAGGTGAAGTAAGAACCTACCCCACCTCCTACAAGAAGACCCGCGAGAGCTATCGTCGTTCCTATGAGAAAGTATCTCATTCACTACCTCCATAGTTTTTTTGTATACAAAATTTTATTATAATCCGTTTATAAAAATTGTCAATAATTATTATCATAAAACTTGAGTAGAGCTTTATAAGTTTTTTAGTAGTTCCACCACTCTTCTTTCTATCTCGTCCCTTACCTTTCTGAAGGCTTCCTCTGTTCCTTCCTTTGCCGGGTCCGGAATAGGCCAATGAATTTTCTTTGCTCCCGGAACAACGGGACAGGTTTCGTTGGCATCACCGCAAAGGGTTATAACGTAATCCAGCTCGTTAAGTGGAATCTCTTCGAGGGATTTTGAAAACTGGTTTGATATGTCTATTCCTTTTTCTTCCATCACTTTTATTGCAAGGGGGTGAACGTATCCGGATGGATTGGAGCCTGCGGAATAGACCTCAACCTCTTTTCCGAGCTTCTCGACGTAGTATTTTGCGAAGCCTTCGGCAATCTGGCTCCTTGCCGAGTTTCCTGTGCATATGAATCCTACCTTAAGTTTATTCATAAGCTTAAATTGTATTAATTGCTATGGCTATGGTTGTTGACGAGTTTGACGTTGTCGTAATAGGAGGCGGACACGCGGGCATAGAAGCGGCACTCGCATCCGCAAGAATGGGAGCAAAGACAGCTATGTTCGTCCTCAACGCGGATACGATAGGACAGATGTCCTGTAATCCCGCAATAGGGGGCATAGCAAAAGGAATAGTCGTTAGAGAAATAGACGCCCTTGGCGGGGAGATGGGAAAGGCTATAGACAAAACAGGTATACAGTTCAAGATGTTAAACACGAGGAAGGGAAAGGCGGTCCAATCTCCCAGGGCTCAAGCGGATAAGAAGAGATACAGGGAGTATATGAAGAAGGTTTGTGAAAACCAAGAAAACCTTTACATAAAGCAGGAAGAGGTCGTAGACATAATAGTCAGAAACGGGAAGGTGGAAGCGGTTAGAACGAGTTTAGGCGTTGAGTATAAAACGAAAGTGGTAGTAGTCACAACGGGAACTTTCCTAAACGGCGTTATATACATAGGGGATAAGATGATTCCCGGAGGAAGACTGGGTGAACCAAGAAGCGAAGGCCTTTCTGAGTTCTACAGAAGGCATGGCTTTCCGCTAATGAGGTTTAAGACGGGGACACCTGCAAGGCTTGATAAAAGAACGATAGACTTTTCTTCCCTTGAAGTAGCCCCAGGGGATGACCCCCCCCCGAAGTTTTCCTTCTGGACAGAGCCCGTAGGCTCATACTGGTTTGAGCCCGGAAAGGAACAGGTAAACTGTTGGATAACGTATACAACACCTAAAACCCACGAGATAATAAGGAAGAACTTACACAGAACCGCACTTTACGGCGGATTAATAAAGGGTATAGGACCGAGATACTGCCCTTCCATAGAGGACAAAATCGTAAAGTTCCCCGACAAAGAGAGACACCAGATATTCTTAGAACCGGAAGGCCTTGACACCATAGAGATATACCCGAACGGTTTGTCCACTTCACTGCCGGAAGAAGTTCAGTGGGAGATGTACCGTTCAATACCCGGCCTTGAGAATGTAGTTCTTATAAGACCTGCTTACGCTATAGAGTATGACGTAGTTCCGCCCACCGAGCTTTTCCCGACCCTTGAGACAAAAAAGATTAGGGGACTGTTTCACGCAGGAAACTTTAACGGAACTACGGGATACGAAGAGGCTGCAGGACAGGGAATAGTTGCGGGAATAAACGCAGCCCTCAGAGCCTTCGGAAAAGAGCCCATATACCTCAGAAGGGATGAGAGCTACATAGGTGTGATGATAGACGACTTAACGACAAAGGGTGTGACGGAACCTTACAGGCTCTTTACATCACGTTCCGAATACAGGCTGTACATAAGACAGGATAACGCTATACTCAGACTCGCAAAGCTGGGAAGGGAGCTCGGTCTTCTTTCCGAAGAACAGTATAAGCTCGTTAGGGAGCTTGAAAGAGAAATAGAAAAGTGGAAAGAGTTCTACAAGACAGAACGGATAAGCGTAGCGGTAGGAGGGGACACGAGAAGCTATAACGTAGCAACCCTTATGACTATGAACTACACCCTTGAAGACGTAAAGGAAAAATTCGGTTACGAAATTCCCGAACACCCGTATGTAAAGGAAGAGGTAGAGATACAGCTGAAGTATGAACCATACATAGAAAGGGAAAGGAAGCTGAACGAAAAGCTTAAAAAACTTGAGGATGTAAGAATTCCCGATGATATAGACTACGACAAAGTTCCCGGACTTACCAACGAGGCGAGGGAAAAACTGAAGAAGTTTAAACCCATAACCGTAGGACAGGCTTCAAGAATAGACGGGATAACGCCGGCCGCGATAACCGCGCTCCTCGTTTACCTCGGGAAGCTTGATTGATGAACATTTTATCCCTCTGGGAGGAGTTCATAAACGAGATAAGGTCTTTCTTCAAGGAAAAAGGATATACCGAGGTCTCAACCCCCGTCCTTCTTGATTTCCCAAACCTTGATGCGAACGTTGAACCCCTCTCTGTATACGTAAAAGAGAGGCAAATAAAGAAAAAGTGGCTCCAGACCTCTCCCGAATACAGTATGAAGAAACTTCTCGCAAAGTATAAAAGGGACATATTCCAGATAGCAAAGGTGTTTAGGAACAACGAATGGGGAAAGCTCCACAGGACTGAGTTTCATATGCTTGAGTGGTACGCTATAGGTTGTGACTACAGATACTTAATAGAGGAGATAAAGCAACTCCTCAAAAGACTTTTTGGCTTTAAGAGATTTGAGGTCATTAGTGTTGAAGAGGCTTTCAGGAGAAGGTTCGGGAGCTTTATACCCGAAGAGGAAGAAAAGCTAAAGGATATCTTGAGAAAAAAAGGGATAAATTACGAGGAAAGCGAAGACTGGGAGACACTTTTTTACAGAGCTTTTATCGTTGTTGAGAAAGACCTGGGGAAAGACTTCCCGACCTTTTTAACGGACTTTCCCGCAAGGCTATCCGCTCTTGCAAAGGTTAAAGATGGCTATGCGGAAAGGTTTGAACTGTTCATCAAGGGTGTTGAAGTTGCAAACGGGTGGAGTGAAGAGACAAACCCTGAGGAAGTAAGAAGGAGACTAATGAAGGAAGCAGAAAGTAGAGCACTTCCCCTTGATGAGGAGTTTATAAAAGCCCACGAAAGCATGCCGGAGTGTGCCGGGTGCTCAATAGGTCTAGATAGGTTATTTATGCTCTGGCTCGGAAAGGAAGAGCTTATAACCTTTTGAGCATTTTAAGAAGGTAAAACATAGCTGTTTGGGTTGATAAAAACCTGTTTCCGTTCCTTCCTGCCTTAAAAACTCTTTTCAGGATTGTTACCTTGTCTTTTACGTATACGCCTATGTAGGTGAGGCCTTCGGGTTTCGTCGGTGTTCCGCCGGGGCCGGCTATACCCGTGATAGCAACTCCGCAATCGGTATTGAGTTCACTCTTCAGACCTTTAAGCATCTCGTAACACGTCCTATAAGAAACCGCTCCGTACCTTCTTAAGGTTTCCTCCTTCACCTTTAAGTATCTCATCTTCATCTCGTTTGAGTAAACAACGAAGCCCCCGAAAAAGTAAGCAGAACTTCCCGGAACGTTAACAATCCTTGCGGAAAGAAGTCCAGCTGTACAACTTTCAGCGGTAGAGAGGGATAAACCTCTCTCCTTCAGGGCTTTCCCGAGAACGTATTCTATAGACTCCCCTCCCTCCGCATAAACGAAACCTTCTAAGCGCTTTTTTACCTCTTCCTTATCCTTTTCATTTAAAAGAAGTATGTCAACGCCCTCAAGGGAGCTTTTGAGTTCGTATCTAAGACCCTTTAGTCTTTCCTTTATAAAGTCTTCTTCAAGACCGAAGGTTCTTAGAACTAACATGTTTAATATTTTTCTATGAAAGTTTTTGCAGTTGTCGGTCATCACAACGCGGGAAAGACAACACTTATAGAAAGGCTTATTCCAAAGCTAAAGGAAAAGGGTTATAAAGTGTGTTACGTAAAGCATGACCCCAAAGGCCACGGGGTTACGGATAAAGAGGGTTCGGATACTAACAGAGTATCAAAACTCGTTGAGAAGCTTGCTCTTCTTTCACCCGATAGACTAACCTACTGGGAAAAGGGAAGCTTTGATCCTCTTGAGGTTGTAGGAAAGTTTTTTAGGGAATGCGATATAGTTATTTTGGAAGGTTTTAAATGGTTTGATGAGATTCCTAAGATAGCGGTCGGTGAAATTGATGCGAAAAACGTAATTCTGAAGGTTGATAGAGAAACCCCGTTAGAGGATATTATTAAAGTAATAGAAAACTTGGAGGAACAAGTATGAACGGGTTCTGCCTTCAGCACAGGGAACTGTGTCCTGCGTGTAAGAGAATAGCCCTGAGGGTTTGCGAGTATATGGAACCCTACCCGAGGGTTGAGGCTATTTGTGAGTGTTGCGGATACAGGGCTTACGATGTCCCGATGAAGCTTGATAAGGAAACCGTTTATAAAATTCTTGATAAACTTACCACAAAAGAGATAGGAGCGGTATGTATAGACGACAGGTGTGGTTCTAAAGACGTTATAAAGCTTCTGAGAGAAGGAACTTATGCGGAGTTCAGATGTCTTGACTGCGGTGCGGAGTGGAACTCCTACGAGGTTAAGGAAGCCATAAAGAAGGTAAAGAGGGTTCTGAACTACCTTCAGGATGGAAGTAGATTAAGTGAGGTTCTTAGAGCCCAGGAGGGTGAGTGTCCCCTGTGCGGATGGGATATAGGACACATGCACGAAGGGTATCTTGTTGAAATTCAGTGTTTTGTTTGTGGATATCATAACGAGTATAAGGAGGAGTTCCCGAAAGAGATTCCTCCCGAAGACGCCTGTCCCCAATTTGAGAAGGCGGAAGAAACAGGTTAGGAACCGCAGAGGATTTTCCTTACAAACTCAAGGTCTTCCTTATATGTAATTTTTACATTCCAGTAGCTTCCCTCAACCACGCCCACCCTGTAACCGTATCTCTCAAGGAGCGATGCATCGTCCGTTCCGACAAATCCCTCTGCCCTTGCCCTCATATGACACTCAAAGAGGACCTCTCTTTTAAACGCCTGAGGAGTTTGTGCGTGCCAGATTAGGGAACGGTTCACAGTCTTTATAACCTTACCCTCAACAACTTCTTTTAAGGTATCCCTTGCAGGACAAGCAACAACCTTTCCGTCAAACTCCCCCAGGCTCATAACCTCGAGGAATAACTTTCTTTCTGCAAGGGGACGAGCGGAATCGTGAATAACAACAATATCCCCCTTTGCCTTCAAAAGTGCGTTAAAGACCGACTCCTGCCTCTCTTTTCCTCCCGCAACTTTCTTAACCTTAGGGTGAACATTAACACGGTCTATGTAATCCTGAGGAAGAACGAGAATAACCTCCTCAAATAGGTCAAGAACCTTCTCAAGGGAGTGCATAAATAAAGGCTTCCCGCAGAGCTCCGCAAACTGTTTTCTGAAACCTATTCTCCTTCCTTCTCCTGCAGCCAGTATTATTACGGTGTTCATAAAAAGTTATATTAAGAGAAGGCGCGGAGAAGGTAGCTTATAACAACCTCCGGATAAAGACCAAAGAAAACGACAAGAAAAGCAGATATAAGAATGGTAAAAGCCTCTCCCGCGGAAACTTCAGCCTTACCGAACCTCTCGGAACCTTCCTGTAGGAACATGTAGACGATTACCTTAAGGTAATAGCCTGCGGATACGAGGCTTGCAACCGCAAAGAGTATTCCGAGGAATAGATATTTTGCCTTCACAAGACCGAAGAAGATTCCCAGCTTACCTAGGAATATGGCCGCGGGAGGAATACCTATCAACGCAAATAGGAAGAAGGAAAGCATAATCGCAAGAATGGGACTCTCCTTTCCGAGACCTTTAAAGTCAAGGAAGTGATGGGTCCACCCTTCCCTTTTTTCCAAGATTGATAAAACCGAGAAAGCTCCGAGGGTTGCAAGGGCGTAAACGAAAACGTAAAAGAGTAGAGCTGTAAACATATGTTTATCAACCGTAGTAAGTGCTGTCAAGAAGTATCCCGCGTGGGCTATTGAGGAGTAAGCAAGAAGCCTTTTTACGGATTTCTGAGCGTAAGCTACTATATTTCCGTAGAACATTGAAAGAACTGCAAGAACCATAACGATATACTTCCAGTCGGGGAAGGAGGAGAACATACCGAGTGTGAGCTTAACAAATAGGAAATACATAGCTATTTTAGGGACTGTTGAGAGGTATGCGGTTGTCGGTGTCGGTGCACCTTCGTATGCATCGGGTGTCCAAAAGTGAAAGGGAACGGAAGAAACCTTAAGAGCTAAAGCGGAAATTATGAGTAGTATCCCGAGAGCAAATAAAGTGTTTTCTCCTTGAACGGGAGATATCTTAAGGCTTCCCGTTGAGCCGTAAACAAGAGCGGAACCGAGGGCATACATAGACGTTCCCGTGGTTCCTATAACGAGATACTTAAAGGCTCCCTCCTTTGATAAGTATTCTTTTCTGAAGAGTCCGACAAGTATATACATAGTTATGGATGCAAGTTCAAGACCTGTAAAGATAATGGCTAAGTTGTCCGAAGAAAGCATAACCATAAGTCCGAGGGTCGCTATAAGGTAGAGGTAAGGAAGCTCCCCGTATGCGGAGTTCTTCTTTGAGAAGTAGTCATATGAAGAAAGAAGAACAAGTCCCGTAACTGCAAGGACGAAAAGCTTTCCTATGAGCGTTAGTAAATCTACAGAAAAACCTCCAAAAAATACGGAGGCGGGATACTTTACGAAGAATACCGAATATCCCGAGATAACGACAAAAGCAAAGGCAAGAAGGCTTAAAAACTTGTAATGCTTTCTCTCCAGGAATAACTCAAGAACGAAGACAGCAAGGATGCCCAGGGAAAGTATGAGTTCGGGAAGAACTGCGTTCCAGTTCAAGGCTTAACCTCCGAAAACGAGTTTTGAGGTGTGTTCAACAATCTTGACAAAGGGGTAAGGGTATACACCCATTATCAGAGCGAGGGCTATTATAAGGGCAAAGGGTATAGCGTGATGAAACTCAAGGTCCTTAAGCTTTTGCCACTTTTCCTTTCTCTCTTCGGGGATTGTATCCTCCTCCAGCATAACCCTTTTAAACATATAGAGGGAGTATGCCGCTCCGAGAACCATACCCGTTCCGGCTACAAAAGCCCATATAGGATGTTCTTTAAAGGTTCCGAGAAGTATGAGGAACTCGGAAACAAAACTTGCAAATCCGGGGAAAGCTATTCCTACGAGAACCGAAAGGAAGAAGGCAAAGGTGAAGTAAGGAATGTATCTCGCAAGACCCCCCAGGTCATCCATGTGGTAGGAGTGTATCCTGTCGTATATAAAACCCGCTCCTAGGAATAAAGCCGCGGAGGAAAGCCCGTGGGCAATCATGAGGTATATGGCTCCGTTCAGGGCATCCGTGTTCATAGCAAAAGTACCGAGCGTGACGAGTCCCATATGGGATATTGAAGAGTAGGCTATTAGTCTTTTCATATGGGTTTGGGCTATCGCCATCATAGCGGCGTATATAACCGCCACAACGCTAAGGGTAAATATAAGGGGTATGTAATACTTTGAAGCTTCCGGAAAGAAGGGAAGGGAAAACCTTACGAAACCGTAGGTTCCCATTTTCAGAAGAACACCTGCAAGAATTACGGAACCCGCGGTTGGAGCTTCAACGTGAGCATCGGGTAGCCAGGTATGGAAGGGCCACATGGGTATCTTTACCGCAAAACCGAGACCGAAAAGAAGGAAGGCTATCAGCTCAAGCCAGAGGGGATAATCAAGCCTGAGATGGAAAAAGTAATCAAAGGATATCTTTCCCGTTTCAAAGTATCCGTAAACGAGTATTGAAGCTATACCGAGGAGCAGAAAGAGAGAACCGAAAAATGTGTATAAGAAGAACTTATTAGCGGCATAAACCTTCCTGTCGTGTCCCCAGAAACCTATTATGAAGTACATGGGGATGAGCATACCTTCCCAAAAGAGGTAGAAGAGAAAGAGGTCAAGAGCTGCAAAAACACCTATACATGCGGTTTCAAGGGCGAGGAAGAGTGCAAAGTATAAAACAGGTCTGTCTTCTATTTTCCAGGACCATATATACGCTGCCAGAAACAGGAGGGAAGTCATTAGAATAAGGGATACGGCCATCCCGTCAACACCTACGTGATAACCTATACCGAGCGTTTTTATCCACGGAACATAAGTCTCAAACTGGAATCCCGCTTTTTCAAAGTCAAAGGATAGAAACAGAACCAGGGATATTACCGCGACAACTCCACCTATGATAATTGAACTGATTTTCGCAAAGAGCTCGTTCCTGATTATAGATACCAGGAGTGCACCGACAAGGGGCAGAAATATAGCAACGTTTAGCAGTGTCTCCATCACATCCCTCCTCTAAGGATTATCCCAAGGAGTATAAGAACGAGTATAGTTAATCCCGTTCCCAAACCAACCGCATACCAGTTCAGCTTACCGACTTGAATAAGTTTAAGAACACCCGAAGATAGTTGAACAACCGTATAAGTTCCGTTAACTATACCGTCTATAAACAACCTCTCAAAGGAGGTGTAAAGAACCTTTGAGTACTCGTGGTACCCCTTCGCAACGATGTCATGGTAAAGCTTTTCGGTAAAGAACTGTTCTTTAAAGGTGGTATGAATAAACTTAAGAGAGTCATAAGCCTTCCTGTAATCTATAACCTCCTTCACATACACAGCCCAAGCCAGCCATAT
>NZ_JBSLZM010000049.1:0-13558 GCF_056494385.1 Aquifex sp.
TAAGTGTTAAAGATTTTGAAAACGAAGAACTTTGGCGCGAGTTTAAAGCTTATGCGGTCAAACGAGGTCTCAAAATAGCTCAAGCCCTTGAGGAAGCTATAAAGCTGTGGATAGAGAAACAAAAGAAAAAGGAAAAAGAAAGTAGCTGATTTTTTAAGGATAAAGTTAAATGTTGAAAAAAGAAACACTTAAGGAAATTGGAAAGCACTTTTTAACGCTTGCTACAGTTTTCCTTTCAGTAGGACTGATAAGTCCATTATTCCAAAGAGGAAAAGTTTCTCTAACCAACCTAATTATTGCTTTCGGGTTTTGGTGTGCGTTCTTTGTGTTAGGAGTTTATCTTATCAATAAGGGAAGTGAAAATGGATAGCTACACAGTAGGGTTCACTTTAATAGGTTTAGGAATATTAATAATAGGACTTTTAATAGTTTGGATTGTTAATAGACAAGAGAAAGTTTTGAGAAAAACAAAACAACCCTAAATTAAACCTATGGACTGGGGTCACTAACAGGAAATACAAATACTTTGTAGACCCGATTACCGGAAGAAAAAAGAAGGTTCCGCAGGATAACACGGTTGTTGTTCCGGTACCTCATTTGAAAATCGTTGATGAACATATCTGGGAAAAGGCAAATCAAAGACTACGTGAACAAAGAAGAACAACAAAACGAGTTAGGAAAATGCATCCGCTTTATCAAATAGTTAGGTGCGGGCATTGTGGAGATTTCATGGGAAGAGAAGGCGATAAGTTAACCTGTTTAAACTACCGCAATAAAAAAACTTGCGATAATCCCATAAGGCTTGACTACCAGTTTCTCTATAAATGGCTGGTCGGAAATCTTAAACAATACATTCTTCTTAACAGAGAAAAAATAGAGAAAATTGCAAGGAATTTAAAAGCAAAGGACAAGGGCTATAAAGAGGAACTTGCAAGAATGAAGGCTAAACTGGAAAACCTCATGGAGCTGTATGCCGAAAGACCTTCACCTTACCTTAAGGAGAAAATCAGGGAGTATGAATTAAAAATAGAAAAACTTGAGGAACTCTGTAAAAGACAAGAAGCCGAATTTGATTTTGATAAAGCTTTAAGGAACCTGGAAAAAGTCCTAAGACTTGACGCAACGGAAGCAAACAAAATCCTCAGGATGTTTGTAGATGAAGTGGTAATTTCGGAGAAACACGGGATTATCGATTTAAGGATAAAAACCACAGCTCCTTTATCCACGGTTGTGGGAGTTAAAGAAATGGGCTGCCCGGGACTCGAACCCGGAACCTGCGGATTAAGAGTCCGCCGCTCTGCCGATTGAGCTAGCAGCCCTTATAAGGATAATTATAACACATTGGCCGGGCTGGCGGGAGTCGAACCCGCAACCTCGGGATCCGTAGTCCCGCGCTCTATCCAGTTGAGCTACAGCCCGTCCGAAATATATATTTTAATACCATTTTCTCACCTGAGTATGTTTCTCACCTCTTCGGGTATTGAAACTATTTTCCCTTCCTTCACCATACAGTGTTTTGTCTCTCCGTAAGAAACGGTTTCTTTCCCTTTTAGCACTTCATACACAAAGGAGAAAGTAAAGCGTGTTAAATCTTTCAACGTAAGGTGTATCTCAAACTCATCGTCGTAAAAGAGAGGCTTTTTATACTCACAGGTTGCGGTCAAAAGAACTACCTCAAGGCCCTTTTTTCTCAGTTCACTATAGGGTAGTCCTTTGCTTCTGAGGAACTCACCCCTCGCCTCCTCAAAGTATCGGAAGTAGTTAGAGTGGTGAACGATACCTTGGGCATCCGTTTCGTAGAACTGAACCCTTCTTTTGTAAATAAAGGGCATAATTCTATATTAATGGAAGCCTTTATCCTTATGCTCATAAAAGCCTTTATCTCTCTCCTAGCTATAATGAACCCTTTCTCAAGTGTTCCCATCGTTATGTCCCTAACCACCCAATACTCAAAGGAAGAGATAAGGAGGATAGCTTTCTTTGCAAGTTTTTACGCCTTTTTAATACTTTTCTTTTTCCTTCTCAGCGGAGACTTTCTTTTTAGGTTTATGGGAATAACCATACACTCCTTTAAGGTAGGAGGTGGAATACTTCTATTCCTTATAGCTATAAACCTCGTTCAGGGAGAAGTACATAAAGAAAAAGGTAGGAGTCAGGACATAGAGGCTGCACTCCAGAGGGAAAACAT
This sequence comes from Aquifex sp., assembly GCF_056494385.1. Taxonomy (NCBI): domain Bacteria; kingdom Pseudomonadati; phylum Aquificota; class Aquificia; order Aquificales; family Aquificaceae; genus Aquifex; species Aquifex sp. Next base: position 2,189 of record NZ_JBSLZM010000049.1, read on the forward strand.
AGCACTCATACCCCTTGCTATGCCTCTCCTTGCCGGACCGGGTGCTATAACGACCGTCCTCGTTCTGAGAAGCTACGGAAAGAACCTCGTTGATTTTGCTGCAGTTCTGCTTGCCATACTTTTGGCCTGCTTTATTGCCTTTGTTGTTTACTCCTCAAGTTCCTTCCTTTACAGATTCTTGGGAAGAACGGGGATAAACCTAGTTACGAGAATATCGGGAATACTCCTTCTTGCCGTCTCGGTTCAGTTCATAACCGACGGTCTTAAACCTCTTTTAAAGTAGGACCTTAACCGCAAATATTACGAGTTGATGAAGTATTATAAAAAACGCAACAGCTGTGTAGAAGTGACTCATCCTGGTGCAGAACTTAAGACAGAAGAAAAAGACACTGAGAAATAAAAAGGGAGTGATTACTGCATTGGCTACGTTTACCGCTACACTTTCCCTCACTCTTTTCTTCCTGAGCCCCTTCTTTTCAAACTGTCTTAGGTTTAATACGTATCTCTCAAAGCCTACTATAAACAGATTTTCCTCTTCTGTTATCACGGTTCCCTTTCTAAACAGGAAAACACCGTTGCCCTTATACTCAAGCTCCTTTGAGAGTATAGTTATATCCCTAAACTTAAAAAAAACATTCTTATACCTGCCTTTTTTCCTTTCGTCAACGTATATAACCGCTCCCCCTAAACCTACGAAAGTTTTGACGGGAACCTCTCTGAAGAAGCTGTCCTGATACCTAAAAAGGAGATTTTTTCTGACAAAGGCAACTTTTTCCTCTATGAGAGTTCCCGAAAGTAAAACCATAAGGATGTAGAGAGATACGAAGGGAACAGAAAAAAAGTATAGGATTTTAAAGTCCGAAATCCCAAAGGAGTAAAATACGTGAACGAGTCTTCTTTCTTTAAAACTGTTTATAAGGGATGCGGTTGCAAGGATTACACCGTCGGGAAGAAAGAAGTATGTGTAGAAGACACTCCAAACCGTAAAGAAACCGAGAAAGTCCTTAAAGGGAACACCCAGAAGTATCCCGCTTAAGCGAACAAACTGAAGACTGAAGAGAATAACCGAAAGAAGAAAGGCACCAAGGAAAGAAGTTTTTAAAAAGCGATAAAATACGTAGGACCTTAGCATCTCTATGGTATATTAACTCACGAAATGTCTTACCTTTTGGAGTTTATAGCTACAGGCTTTTACGTTGGAAAGTTTCCTTTCGCTCCCGGAACACTCGGAACCCTCGTTGGCATTCCCTTAGTTCTTCTCCTCTACCTTGATAAGAGTGTTTACCTTATAGGAAGCTTAATTCTTTTCTTCCTCGGTTGGATTTCCTCCGAATACATGGTAAACGTGAAAAGGGAAGAAGACCCCGAGGAGGTTGTTATAGACGAGATAGTGGGATACATTCTCTGTTTTCTCTTCGTTGAACCAACAACGAAAGCCTTAATAACAGCCTTTATAGTGTTTAGAGTAATAGATATATACAAACCCTTTCCGGTTAACCTCTTTGAGAACTTTCCGGGGGGACTGGGTGTTATGATGGACGACGTTGTGGGAGGGATAATAACCTCTTTTGTTCTGTATCTCCTGTTACAATAATTCTTTATGAAAATCAGAGTCGCCCACAGCCCGGATTCGGACGATGCTTTTATGTTCTATCCCCTTGTTAAGGGACTTATAGACACGGAAGGTCTTGAGTTTGAACATATACTTGCGGATATTGAAACATTGAACAGAGAGGCTCTAAAGGGAACGTATGAAGTTTCCGCTATATCTTTTCACGCGTACCCTTACGTGGCGGATAAGTATGCTGTTCTTCCGAGCGGCGGAAGTGTAGGAGAAAGATACGGTCCCATAGTGGTATCAAGGGAAGAATTAGAAGGCATTAAAGGTAAAAAAATAGCGGTTCCCGGTGAGCTAACAACCGCTTTCTTAACACTCAAGCTTTACGAACCCGAGATTGAACACGTAGTTTATCCCTTTGATAAGATTATAGATGCGGTTTTAAAGGGAGAGGTAGATGCGGGACTCGTCATCCATGAGGGACAGCTATCCTATAAGGACTACGGACTTAAGAAGGTCGTTGACCTCGGAGAGTGGTGGAAAGAGAAATACGGACTTCCCTTACCTCTGGGTTGCAACGTCGTCAGGAAGGACCTCGGTAAAGAAGTAATAAAGAAGATAGAAAAACTTATGAGGAAGAGTGTTGAGTATGCACTAAGGGAAAGGAAGAAAGCCCTTGAGTATGCTATAAACTACGCAAGGGACCTAAAGGAAGACCCAAACAGAACAGAGAAGTTTGTAAGTATGTACGTAAACGAGAGGACGGTTGATTACGGAGAGGAAGGAAGGGAGGCAGTAAGACTTCTTTTAAAGCTCGGGAAGGAGAGGGGAATAATAAAAGCGGATATACCCGAAAAGATATTCTCGGATGAGCTCCTTTAAGGAAGGAGAATACGTATTAATAGTTCACGGCGAGAGGAAGTTTCTCAGAAAACTTATTCCGAAGCAAAGCCTGAACGTTAAGAAAGAAGTTCTAAAGTTTGACGAGGTCGTAGGAAAGCCTGAAGGGGTAAAAATAGGAAACTTTGAAGTTTACAGACCAACCCTCGAAGACTTAATACTTCTCGGGTTTGAGAGGAAAACCCAGATTATTTATCCGAAGGATGCCTTTTACATAGCCTTTAAGCTCGGACTGAGTAAAGAAAAAAGAGTTCTTGAGTTTGGAACAGGGAGCGGGGCTCTGTGTGCTGTTTTTTCTCAGATTGCAGGAGAGGTTTGGAGCTATGAGGCTGTTGAAGAGTTTTACAAAACTGCAAAGAAGAATTTTGAGAAGTTCGGTATAAAGGGGAACGTAAAACTGTTTAACGAGGATTTCGGGAAGGCTTACGTTCCGCCGAATTACTTTGACGCGGTATTTGTTGACGTTAGAGAACCTTATCCTTTCCTTGAAAAGGTTTACAACGTCCTTAAGGACGGAGGTAGCGTGGGATTTCTCCTACCTACCGCAAATCAAGTTATAAAGCTTCTTGAAAGTATAGGTAATTTCTTCGGAAACATTGAGGTTCTTGAGATACTACAGAGGTATTACAAGAGGGTCCCCGAGAGGTTCAGACCCGAGGACCAGATGGTGGGACATACCGCTTACCTAGTCTTCGGGAGAAAGCTCACTTCTTCGTAAAAGCCTTTATCCGTTCTTTTAGCTCCGCAAGGATGAGAAGGGCTTTAACGGGAGTGGTGTTTCCTATATCTATTTCCTCTATTTCCTTTATCACCTCTTCGTAAAGTCTTAGCTTCTCTTCATCCACGGACCTTTTATAAGTTTCCTCCAGGAAGGGAAGAACTTCCTGTTTACCTTTTTCGCCTTCAAGCTCCTTGAGTATCTTTTTAGCTTCCCTTACAAGGTCTTCCGGCAGTCCCGCAAGTTTTGCAACGTCTATGCCGAAGCTTCCCTTTGCCCTTCCCTCTTTAAGTATGTATAAGAACCTTATTCCCTCCTCTGTTTCTTCAACCTCCATATGGTAGTTCTTCACACCTTTTACCTTTTTCTCAAGCTCTGTAAGTTCAAGGTAGTGGGTTGCAATGAGCGTTTTTGCTCCTATCTTCTCGCTTATGTATTTCACTATAGCCTTGCTTATCGCTATCCCGTCGTAGGTTGAGGTTCCCCTTCCTACCTCGTCAAGAATTATTAAACTTCTCTTCGTTGCGTTGTTGAGTATGTTCGCCACATCAAGCATTTCGTTCATAAAGGTTGAAACACCTAAGGCAAGAACATCGCCCGAACCTATTCTCGTGAATATCGCATCAACCAGCGGTATCCTTGCACTTTTCACCGGAAGGAAGCTACCCGTATGGGCGAGTAGTGTAAGAACCCCTACCTGCCTTATATAGCTTGATTTTCCCGCCATGTTCGGACCCGTTATTACGTGTATGAACGCCTCATCCGTTAGCCTTGTATCGTTCGGAACGTAGTTTCTGGTAAACTCCTCTATGACGGGGTGTTTTCCTTCCTCAATTATCAGCTCGTATCCTTCGTGAACTTCAGGTTTTACCCATCCCTTTTCAAGGGCAAGCCATGCGAGGGACTGTATGTAATCCACTTCCCCTATGAGTGTGGCGTTATTTCCCACCTTATCCAGCTCCTTTACCACTTCCTCCCTTAGTTCCCTGTATAGCTCATACTCAAGCTCGTTTATGCGGGTCTGTGCAGAGAGAATCTTTTCCTCAAGTCTTTGTAACTCTTCCGTCGTATACCGCTCGGCGTTTGAAAGTGTTTGTCTTCTCCTGAAGTGCTCGGGAACGTATTTAACGTTAGCCTTCGTTACCTCTATGTAGTATCCCATAACCTTGTTGTATCCAATCTTCAGGCTCTGTATTCCCGTTTCCTTTTTCAGTTTCTTTTCATACTCCTTCAGGAGTTTTTCCGCATTTTCCCTTATAAAGCGAAGCTCATCAAGGTAGGCGTTAACGCCTGTCTTTATAAGTCCTCCTTCTTTTACGTGAAGCGGAGGGTCATCAACGAGTGTTTTATCTATCAGGTCTGCAACTCTGTTTAGATTAAGAAGTGAGCTTTCTATCTCTTTAAATATTTCAGAATCAAGAAAAGATAGAGTTTTCCTTATCTCTTCAGCCTTCCTTAAGGAGTTTTTGAGATGTATTAGTTCCCTCGGGCTTGCCATGTTTGAGCTTATTCGTGATACGAGTCTCTCAAGGTCGGACATACCCTCAAGTATTCTCCTTATCTCACTCAGAACCTCCTTCTTGTTTATAAGTTCCTCAACAGCCTCCTGAACCTTTTTTATTCTATCTACGCTTCTGAAGGGATTAAGAAGCCTAAACCTGAGTCTTCTCCTTCCCATACCCGTGAGGGTTCTATCAACAACCTTAAAAAGGGACAAGTCTTTTCTTCCTTCTATGCTTTCGGTAATCTCAAGACCTTTAACCGCCTTCAGGTCAAGCTTTACGTATCCCTCATCAACGTAAGGTTTTGGTTTTGGGATAAGGGGTGTAAAAGATTTCTGGGTAGTTTTCGCATACCTGTAAACCGCTCCGAGGGCAAGGGCTAAATCCTCATCCTGAAATCCGAAGGCTTTTACCGACGGGACTCCGTAATCCCTAAGAAGTTCTTCACTTCCCTCCTCAAAGAACTCCTCTTCAAGCTCCGTTATATGAAGCTTTAAAACTTTTTCAAGTTTTTCGGGAAGTTTTTCCCCTCTCTTTACGATAATCTCCTTTATATTGAACTTAGAGAGAAAGTCTATAAGTTCTTCTTCCTTTACCTTTGCTCCTATGAACTCGCCCACCGATAGGTTAAGGTAAGAGACGAGGTGGTTCTTCCCTTTTCTGTAAATCGCACAAAGTCCGCCCGTTTCTCTCTCAAAAAAAGTTCCGGGTGTTATAACTCTGATGACGTCCCTCTTTACTATACCCTTTGCCTTTGAAGGGTCCTCCACCTGTTCGCATATGGCTACCTTGTATCCCTTATTTACAAGCTTTGCTATGTAGTTGTTTGCAGAGTGGTAAGGAACTCCGCACATGGGAATCCTTTCCCTTCCCTTGCCCACGGGTCTTGATGTTAGGACTAGCCCGAGCTCCCTGGAACCCACAACCGCATCCTCGTAAAAGAGCTCGTAAAAATCCCCGAGTCGGAATAAAAGAAGACAATCGGGATACATACTCTTGAACTGGTGATACTGGGCGAGCATAGGGGTAAGCTCTTTTTCCTCTTTTCCCATAAGATTTTAAGATAAGGTATGAAAGGGGAATTCGTAGTTCTCAGAAGGATAAGGGGCGGAGACGTTGACCTCGTTGCGACCCTTTACGGAACCCACGGGAAGTTAACTCTATTTCTGAGAGAAGGTTATCTTAATGAGAATCCCCTTTTCGGAGTTTTTGAGCCTTTTAACTGGGTTGAGATAGATTTTTACCAGTCGGGAAATATAGTAATCCCGAACGATGTGAAAAAAGTAAAAAGGTTTTCATACAGGGCAAAAGATTACGAGCAGTTCCTTTATATGTCAAAAATAGCCGAGGTAGTTCTTAGGTTTGTCCATTCTTACGATGAGAGGATTTACGAACTTCTTTTAGGAGAGCTGGGTAGAAAGGTAAAAAACCTTAACGCTTCCGTTCTAAGGTTTTACATAAGCTTGATTGAGCTTTTAGGATACGCTCCAAAGTTCCTTTACGAGGGTGATATAAGAAAAAAGGTAAAAATTAACCTGGAAAACGGAGAAATAGGTAAGGGAGATTACGAAATAAAGGGAAGCTATATAGAGCTTTTGAGGAAGATTAAAAATATGGAGGATTACGAAAGGATAAGGATAACGAAAGGAAGTTTTAGGGAAATAGAAAAATTCCTGAGAGATTTTCTTAGTTTTCACACAAAGTGATAAAAGAGAGGAAGAAAGGGGATTAATCAAGCTCGGGCATATCCGTGGGGGTTATGTCTTTCTTCTTTTCTTCGGGTAAGTCGGCTATGAGTGCTTCTGCGGTTAGCATCGTTCCTGCTACAGATGCTGCGTTTTCTATGGCGGTTCTAACAACCTTTGTGGGGTCTATTATACCCGCTTCGTACATGTCTACGTATTCACCGGTTGCAGCGTTGAATCCCCAGGTTACTCCCTTTGTCTTTCCGAGTTCCATTACTTTTTCGAGAACTACGGAACCGTCGTATCCTGCGTTGTAAGCTATCTGTTTGAGGGGAACCCTTATAGCCTTCTTGACTATGTCTATACCGAGTTGTTGGTCGTGGTTGTCTCCCTTGAGGTTTTCAAGAGCTTCAGAAGCTCTTACGAGTGCTACTCCACCGCCGGGGACAATTCCTTCTTCTACTGCAGCCTTTGTTGCGTGGACCGCGTCCTCAACCCTGTACTTCTTTTCCTTGAGCTCAGCTTCCGTTGCAGCACCGACTCTTATTATAGCTACGCCGCCGCTGAGTTTAGCGAGTCTTTCTTGGAGCTTTTCCCTGTCGTAGTCGGAGGTGGTTTCCTGTATTTGTCTCTTTATCTGTTCTATCCTTGCTTGTATTTGTTGAGGATCTCCCTTACCGCCTATTATGGTTGTGTGTTCTTTGTCAACAACTACCTTTTCCGCTTGTCCGAGCATATCAAGGGTTACGCTTTCAAGCTTGATACCGAGGTCTTCGGTTATAGCTTGTCCTCCTGTGAGAACAGCTATGTCTCCAAGGTAGTCCTTTCTCCTTTGTCCGAATCCGGGAGCCTTTACAGCACAAGCTTTTAGAACTCCCTTAATGTGGTTTACTACAAGTGTAGCGAGGGCTTCTCCTTCAACGTCCTCAGCTATTACGAGGAGAGGTCTTCCGGCTCTTACGACCTGTTCAAGGACCGGAAGCAGGTCCTTTACGTTGCTTATCTTCTTTTCGTATATGAGTATGTAGGGATTTTCAAGAACGCATTCCATCTTTTCGGGGTCAGTTACGAAGTAGGGTGATAGGTATCCTCTGTCAAACTGCATTCCCTTAACGACTTCAAGAGTCGTTTCGGCGGACTTGCTTTCTTCAACGGTTATGACACCGTCCTTTCCTACTTCTTCCATAGCGTCCGCTATTATCTTTCCTATCTCTGTGTCGTTGTTAGCGGATATGGTAGCTACCTGTTCAATTTCCTTTCTGTCCTTAACGTCTTTGGAAAGCTTCTTGAGTTCTTCTACTACGGTCTTTACAGCTTTGTCTATTCCCCTCTTTACTTCCATTACGTTAGCACCGCTTGCAGCTACCCTCAGTCCTTCGTGGAATATAGCCTGTGCAATAACCGTTGCGGTTGTTGTTCCGTCACCTGCAACGTCTGCAGTCTTTGAAGCTACTTCCTTCACGAGCTGAGCTCCGATATTTTCAAACTTGTCCTTGAGCTCTATTTCCTTAGCAACGGTAACACCGTCCTTAGTAACTACGGGAGTTCCCCAGTTTTTACCTAAGATAACTTCCCTTCCCTTAGGACCGAGGGTTACCTTAACTGCGTTTGCAAGCTTATCAACACCTGCCTTTAACTTTGCCCTTGCTTCTTCGTTATAGATAATTGCCTTTGCTGCCATCTCACCTCACCTCCTAATTAAGCTTGATAATCTTCAACTACTGCAAGAACTTCATCTTCAGACATAACGAGATAAGTTTTTCCTTCAATTTCTACCTCGTTACCCGCATACTTGTTAAAGAGAACCACATCACCCTCCTTAACAGATAAAGGTTTAAGTTCTCCGTTATCAAGAAGTTTTCCGGGGCCAACCGCTACAACCTTACCGAGCTGAGGCTTTTCTTTGGCGGTATCGGGAATTATAATTCCAGAGGGAGTTCTTTCCTCCTTTTCCTCAAACCTTTCAACAACTATCTTGTCGTATAAGGGTCTCAGTTTCATTCTTCCACCTCCTCCGTTATTGCCTGGTCTTTTCACTTTCCAATTATATTAACATCTGTTTCTCGTGTCAAGACCCAATTTTAGTAAACCTCACTTAAGAATTTTAAGGAAAAAGTTTGTTAAGAAAAAAGCTTGTGAAAAGCGGGGAAGACTTAAGTTTAGTCTTTTCTTGTAAATCTTTATGAAGGCAATATATTAAATTGCAGGAGGTGTTCGGCCATGGAAGGCCTGAGAGAGGAAGCAATGAAGATATTTGAGGAAGCCTATAAATACCATATGCTCGGAGACATTGATAAAGCGATAGAACTTTACAGAAAGTCTATAGACGTTTATCCCACCGCTGAGGCCTGGACCTTCCTTGGATGGGCTTACAGCATGAGGGGAAACTACGAGGGAGCTATTGAGGCCTGTAAGAAGGCTATTGAGATAGACCCCGACTTTGGAAATCCATATAACGATATAGGTTCTTATCTCATAGAGCTCGGAAAACTTGACGAAGCGGTTGAGTGGCTTGAGAAGGCGAAAAAGGCAAAAAGATACGAGCCGAGACATTACCCCTACATAAACCTCGCAAAGGTTTACATGCTAAAAGGAAAGCTCTACGAAGCGTTGAGGGAAATTGAAGAGGCAATAAAGATAAGGCCCGACTACAAACCTTCCCACATGCTCAGACACCAAATTCTTGGAATGCTTAACTGATGGTTATAGCTCTCCTTACCGACTTTGGGACAAAAGACGGGTTCGTCGGTGCCCTCAAGGGGGTTATTCTCTCCATAAACCCCTCCGTCCGGATAGTTGATATAAGTCATGAAGTTGACTCCTTTGATATCCTGGAAGGAGCTCTTATTCTGAGGGCTCATTACTCCTACTTTCCCGAAGGTAGCATTTTTGTATGCGTTGTAGACCCGGGGGTGGGCTCGGAAAGAAAGGGTATAGTTGTTAAGACGGATAAATACATCTTTGTTGGTCCCGATAACGGTATATTTGACCTGGTCCTAAAGGAGGAAAAGGTTTTTGAGACTTATGTTATAGAAAACGATAAGTTTACCCTACCGAAGAGAAACAACACCTTTCACGGAAGGGACGTTTTCGCACCCGTTTCGGCATACCTTAGCAGGGGGATAACTCCCGAAAAATTGGGGAGAAGGGTAGAATACACCTTCAGGCTTGATATACCCGAGATTAAGGAAGGAAGGGATTACGTTGAGGGGGTCATTCTTTACTTTGATAAGTTCGGAAACGGGATAACGAACGTTCCCTGTGGAGATTACAAGGGAGGTATGTTTAGAGGGGAAGAGTTCAAAGTTGTTAACTTCTTCCTTGAGGGGGATAAGGATAAACTGAACGGGGTTTGCGGGAGCTTCGGATTTATGGAGCTTTTCGTTCCCTTGGAAAGTGCAAAAGAAAAGTTTAACCTGAGGAAGGGTGAGAAGGTGATATTCTTAAAATAACTACTTTCTGTTTTCTATGGATTTTTCTAAGGAATACTCGTCCGCAAACTCTATGAGGCTTCCGAACTGAAAGCCGTAAGCAGTTCTGGTAACCTTCACCGAGGGAAACCTCTTTTTAATGAGGTTCATAAGGTAGCTTGCTGTTGCTTCACCTTCAACGTTGGGGTTTGTAGCTATTATCACCTCCTTTACGTTATACTTTTCTATCCTTTCAAGGAGTTTGTCTATCGTCAGGTCTTCGGCAGATATACCCTCAAGGGGTGCAATTCTTCCTTGGAGAACGTGGTAAACTCCTTTATACCTCTCCAGTCTTTCTATGGCGTAAGCGTCCTGACTTTCTTCAACCACACATATGAACCGCTTTATCCTTTTCTCGTCAGAGCATATGGGACACAGCTCTCTATCGGTTATAAGGAAACACTCCTTACAAGGCCTAAGAGTTTCAACCGCTTCCTTTATCTTCTCAACTACTTTCTTTCTTTCCTCCGGTTTCAGCTTTAGAAGGTTATACATAAACCTGCTTGCTCCCCTCTCTCCGTAGGTCGGTATCTCCGTTATGCTTTCAAGGGCTTCTTTTAGCGCTTTTGGGAAAACCTCTTCAAAGGCCAAGCCCGAGCCCTCCCAACAGCCCGCCGAACTTCCTCCGGAAGGCTTCCTTTACCTTGTCCCTCGCTATATCCTGAGCCTGATTTATGAGCTCTATTAGAGTTGTTTTTACCTTTTCGCACTCTTTTTCTTCCTTAAACTCTATGTTAAGTATCTCACCGAGTCCGTTAAAAACTATCTCAACTCCGTCTTTCTCAAGAATGTCCTTTTCTTGCCTTAGCTCCTTCTTTACCTCTTCCATCGTTTCTTGAAAGTTTTTTAAGTTTTTCATAAAGTCGTAAATGTTCATCTCATCACCTCCAGAGCCTTTTTCGTCTCCCTAACCCTCTGTATCACCGTTATTAAGGAGCCAATAAAAATAACAAGTAAGCTCAACTTCCATAGTCCGAGAAGTATTCCAAAAAGGAGAACTACCCATCTCTCGGTTCTCTCAAATAATCCCCCTAGCCCGTAAACTCCTAAGCCTTCCGCCCTTGCCCTGGTGTAGCTCACACCGAAGGATGTTATTAAGGCCAGAAAGGAAAGAAGCGTTCCGAGTTCGTCTCCCTTTGAGGAGAAATTTACACCCATAGCTGTGAAAGGAAAGGCGTCGGAAAACCTGTCCGCGGTTGAGTCAAGAAACGCACCGAAAGGGGAAACTTTGTTAGTCCTTCTGGCTAAAGCACCGTCAAGGCTATCCGCAAGGGCACCTAGAAGCAAAAAAAGAAGGGCAAAAAGGGTTTCCTCCCGGTAAAGAAAGAGTGAGCCTAACCCCACATTCAAAAGTCCGAAAAGGGTTATGTAATTGGGATTTAAGTTTTTCTTTTCAAGAATGGTTATTATAGGTGTTACGAGATCTTCGTAATAAGGCTTTAGCTTTCTGGTAAGGACGCTCATTTAACTTTTAAAAAGTATATCACTTCGCAACGTCAACACCCAGACTTCCTATAACCGCAAATATGCTAACAAG
>NZ_JBSLZM010000050.1:0-18456 GCF_056494385.1 Aquifex sp.
GGAACCCACGGATACCTTGACGACATTCCCGTTGAATCGGTTAGGAAGTTTGAAAAAGAGCTTTACGCATTCCTTGATAACGAGAGACCTGATATTCTCAAAGAGATAACCGAAAAGAAGAAGCTGGACGAAGAGCTTGAAAAGAAAATAAAGGAAGCCCTTGATACCTTTAAACAAAGATTTGTTCCTTAACCTCCTTTCCCTTTAAATTCCTTTTATGAAAAGGTTTAAAAACGTATACATAGGTTGTAGCGGCTTCTCCTACAAAGATTGGAAGGGAACTTTTTACCCCTCCCACATATCCGATAATGAGATGATTATTTATTACGAAAAGTTCTTTAACGTGGTTGAGATAAACTACACCTACTACACCATGCCGCACCCTTTTACCTTCAAAAGCTTCCTTGAGAAAACAAAAAAGTTGAAGTTTTCCGTAAAGGCTAATCAAGTTTTTACTCACGAAAGGAATTACACAAAGGAAGATTTAAAAGCCTTCATAGAGGGTATAAAACCGTTGCTTGAAAATGAGGAACGGTTTATAGCTGTCCTTTTCCAGTTCCCCGAAAGCTTTAGATACACCCGGGAAAACCTTGATTACTTAAAAAAACTTTCCTCCGAATTTACGGGAATTGAAAGGGTTGTTGAGGTAAGACATAGGAGTTTCGCAAATCAGGAGTTTTACGCATTTGTTGAAGAGATAGGTTTTTCCGCACTCGTCAACGTAGACGCTCCGAAGGTAAAAGGTCTCCTGATAGGCCCATGGGTTTCCGTTGGAACAATTAACTACGTAAGACTCCACGGAAGGAATAAGGAAAAGTGGCACAACCATAAAGAACCTTACGAGAGGTATGACTACCTTTACTCAATTGAAGAACTTGAGAAGTTAAAAGAAAAGATTCTAAAGATTTACGAGGGAAAGGATACGTACGTATTTTTTAACAACCACTACAGGGGAAAGGGAGCACTGAACGCCCTTCAGATGAAGGAGCTTTTCGGTGAAGAGGTTAAGATACCGAAGGGACTTCTCTCAACCTTCGCCCCGAGGCTATGGGAATAGTTAAAGTCCGTAGTGAGCGGCTATAGCTGCGGAAAGTGCGAGAACGATATCTTCCCTCGGCTTTTCACCTTCAATCTTAAGGTCGTACTCACCTCTTGCGAGCTTTTCCTCAAGGAACTTAACTCCGAAGTCTCCTCTTAAGAAATCCGGGTCTCTCACTATTTCCCTGTAAAGGGGTATGTTTGTCGGAACACCTCTCACGACAAACTCGTCAAGTGCTCTCCTTGAGCGAGCCACAACTTTCTCCCACGTAAGCGCCCATACGGTCATTTTCGCTATCATAGAGTCGTAATAAGGGGGTATTATGTAGTCCTTATAAACGGAAGCGTCTATCCTCACCCCGGGTCCACCGGGTGAGTAGTAGGAGGTTATCTTTCCGGGTGCCGGTGCGAAATTCCTTTTCGGGTCCTCGGCGTTTATACGAAACTCTATGGCGTAGCCCCTAAAGGTTATATCACTCTGTAAGTAGGGAAGAGGCTCTCCCGCAGCTATCCTTATCATCATCTCAACTATGTCTACTCCCGTTATCGTTTCGGTAATCGTGTGTTCAACCTGGAGTCTTGTATTCATCTCTATGAAGTAATACTCACCGGTTTTAAGGTCTACCAGAAACTCAAGGGTTCCTGCATTTTCATAACCCACCTTAGTCAGAGCCCTTACCGCATTCCCAAGGATTTTCATCCTAAGCTCTTTGGGAAGGACCGGAGAAGGAGCTATCTCTATAAGTTTTTGGTGCCTTCGCTGTATTGAGCAGTCCCTTTCACCCAGATGTATTATGTTTCCGTATTTATCCCCGAGGACTTGAACTTCAATATGTTTCGGGTTCTCAAGGTATTTTTCTATGAAAAGATCTCCCTTCCCGAAGAAGGTTTCCGCTTCCCTGTAAGCACTCTCAAAGGATTTCTTAAGCTCCTCCTCATTTCTTACCACCCTCATACCCCTTCCCCCTCCTCCGTATGCCGCCTTAAGCATTATGGGGTATCCAATTTCCCTTGCGTAGTGCTTTGCATCCTCAAGGTTTGTAATGGGTTCCTCTGTTCCCGGAATTGTAGGGAGTCCTGCTTCCTTCATGACCTTTTTCGCTTTTACTTTGTCCCCGAACATCTCAATCTGCTCGGGAGTCGGACCTATAAAGGTTATTCCTCTTCTTATGCAATATCTGGCAAACTCCGGATTTTCCGCAAGGAATCCGTATCCGGGGTGTATCGCATCAGCTCCTACTTGTTTTGCAAGGTCTACAATCCTTACGTAATCAAGGTAAGCCCTGACCGGGTCACCCGTAATCAGATAAGCCTCGTCCGCTTTTTTGACGTGAAGTGACCGAACGTCCGCCTCTGAGTATATCGCAACTGTTTTTATCCCGAGCTCCTTACAAGCCCTTATTATCCTTACAGCTACCTCTCCCCTGTTTGCTATCAAAACCTTCTTGAACATAATGTTTCATTTTAAAATTAAAACCTATGAAGAAGGTTCTTATATTCCTTGAGGAACTCGTTGAAGACGTTGAGTTTATATATCCTTACTTAAGACTAAAGGAAGAAGGTCATAACGTAGTCTCGGCTTCACCGAAGATAAAGGAATATAAGGGAAAGAAGGGGATGAGCTTTAAACCTGATAAAACTATAAAAGAAGTTTACCACGATGAGTTTGACTGTGTTTTCATCCCGGGAGGATACGCACCCGATAGACTCAGAAGATATCCCGAGGTTCTCCATATAGTTAAAAAGCATTACGATAAGGGGAAACTCGTCTGCGCTGTATGCCACGGCCCGTGGGTTCTTATATCCGCAAAAATAGTAAAGGGGAAAAAGGTTACGGGATTTTTCGCCATAAAGGATGACCTTATAAATGCCGGAGCAAACTACACAGGCAATCCCGTTGAGGTGGACGGAAATCTGGTAACAGCAACAGACCCAAACTCCATGCTTGAAATGATGAGGATAATAGTACAAAAACTAAGATGAAAAAGCTTTTAATTCTGCTTTTTCTTCTTACACTTACCTTCGGTAAGGATTTAATTCTTGTCTCAATTTATCCCTTTTACGACGTCGTTAAGGATATAAGCGGTGAGGAATTCAGGGTTGATACTCTCGTTCCGCCTAAAGCGGATTACCACACCTACGAGCTTTCTCCCAGGGAACTGATAAAACTTTACGTTGCTAAGGTGTTTTTCGTAAGCGGTGTTTCCTTAGGTGAGTGGGAGGTGAAGGCCTCAAAGATTACTAAGGCTAAGGTGTTCAGTTTATCCGAAGGTATAGACTTACTTTATTACGGGCATAAGGAACTCGGGAAGGACCCGCATTTCTGGGTTTCTCCCAAGAGAATGTTAAAGGTTGTTAACAACGTAAAAGATGCGTTAAAAAGTGTTTACCCTGAAAAAAACTTTGAAAATAACTATAAAGAGGTCTACGAGAAGCTCTTAGAACTTCACAAGAGTTATGAAAAAACACTTTCAAAGTGCAAGATAAAAACCTTCGGTGCTGTTCATCCCGCTTTCGGCTATCTCGCAGAAGACTACGGACTAAAACAGGTTATCCTTAAAGAGGAACACCACGGAGGAATATCCCCTAAAACACTAAAGAAACTCTTGAGAGAAGTAAGGAGGAAAAAAGTAAAAGTTATTCTCATACCTCAAGGTGCACACTCAAAGCTGGCGGACATACTTAAAGATAAGTATGGTGTAAAGGTTTACGAGATAAACGTTAAGATTATTCCTAAGGGAAAAGACGATAATTACTACAAAATAATGAATGAAAATTTAAAAATCCTGAGGAAAGCCTTAAAATGCGGATAGTAGAAGTTGAAGGAGTTAGTTTTTCTTACGACGGAAAGTTTTACGTCCTTGAGGATATATCCTTTTCGGTAGAAGAGGGAGACTTCATAGGAATAGTTGGCCCAAACGGAGCCGGGAAGTCCACCCTTTTTAAACTCATTCTCGGTTTTTTAAAACCGAATAAGGGAAGCGTAAAGCTTTTCGGAACTAAGGTAGAAGACTTTAAGGAATGGAAAAGGGTTGGATACGTTCCCCAAAGGGTAAACGTTGAACACACCTTTCCGGGAAAGGTAATAGAACTACTTAGCAGTGTTTCAACGGATAAAAAGGATACGGAGTTCGTGATTGAATACCTGAAGATAAGAGATATGCTGAACAAGCAGTTTACGAAGCTTTCGGGCGGTCAGCAACAGAGGGTTTTGCTTGCCCTCGCACTTTCAACTAACCCGGACCTCCTGCTCCTTGATGAGCCTTCAACGGGACTTGACGTCCACGCGCTTACCCATTTCACAAATATACTTATAGACCTTAATACAAATCACCGAAAGACTATACTCATGATATCTCACGATATAGGAAGTCTTCTCAACCATGCGAATAAGATACTCTGTATTAACAGAAGGGTTTGTTACTTCGGTCCTCCGGAGAACGCAATTGAGTATATAGAGGAAGCCTTCGGGCTTAAGGGAGTTCTCCATGGAATTTCTTGAGTATGACTTTGTCCAGAGAGGCTTAATAGCGGGAACCCTTATTGCCCTCTCTACCGCCTTAATCGGTGTTTTTCTTATACTCAGGCGTTTTGCCTTTCTCGGTGCAGGGCTCTCCCACTCTGCTTTTGCAGGAATAGCAATCGGTTTTCTCCTTAATACGGACATTCACCTCTCAACGGTTTTATTTACACTCTTTGTAGCTAACCTCGTTGAGTTCCTAACGAGAACAAAAAAGGTTCCCGGAGATACCGCCGTCGCTGTTATATTCTCAAGCGGTATGGCTTTGGCGGTTATAATTCTCGGCGTAGTAAAGGGATTCGGGGAGAATCTCTTTTCCTACCTTTTCGGCAATATACTAATGGTTGACGATAAGGACCTTATATACTCCTCGGGAGTTTTCTTACTCACCCTTTTATTCCTTTTTTTCTTTTACAGGAAGCTTATTCTACTCACTTTTTCTGAAGAGATAGCACGGGTAAAAGGGGTAAACATAACACTTATAAACCACCTATTCGTTTCTTTAACAGCCCTGGTTATAGTGGCAAGTATAAAAGCTGTGGGTGTAATACTGGCTTCCTCAATGGTTGTTATACCTGCCATGACTGGCCTTATACTTGCAAACTCCTTTTTAAAGAGCCTCCTTTTTTCTTCTTTAGCTTCGGTCTTTTCCATTATCTTCGGAATTTACATATCCTTTAATTACGACTTTCCTCCGAGCGGAACGATTGTAGGTATCTCCTTACTTCTCTTTATCCTATCCTTCCTTTTAAGAAGACTTCCTCTGAAGTAGAACCTTAAACTTGTCTCCCATAGATACGAGCATCGTTTTTAGCCTTGACATTCTCTCTATGCCTTCGGGTGTTTCATCCCAGCTTAGTTTTTCAAGCTCGTTCAGGAATGTGGGTATGTGCATTAAAAAATCCCTTTGGGGCTGGAAGAGTATAGTCTCAAGTCCGAAATCCCTTCCGTATTCCATTAGAGCGGAAAAGTTAACGTGTGCGGTTATGTCCACGCTTCCCGCTTCCTTTAGGAAGTCTTTGGCCACCTTATGTTCCTTGTATGCTAAAACAGTTCCTTCGGGAAAGCGAGTTATCTCGTCTGAAGTGTATCCGTAGTCTATAACGACATGGTATCCTGCAACAAGACTTTCGGAAATCCTCTTAAGCATATCAACACAATCAAGGCATACTTCAACTACTTGGTTTAAATTCTCGTATCCCATTCGTCTCAGGAAATCCTTTACCCTTTCATTTTCAAGGCTGAGCCATACCTCGTTTCCCTTTTCGTCAACGTATAACTCTTTTCCATCCTTAACAACGTGAACGGGAAGGGCGTCAAAGAACTCGTTTGAGAAGATTACTCCCTCTACCTTCGGAAGCTCGTTTACCCACTCAACGTTATCAAAATCCGATAAAACCTTCCTCTGTTTCTCTATAAGGCTCGGACTAAACTCGTATATGTAATAACGGACGTTTTTAAAGAGCTCCGGGTAGTTTTCCCTGTAGTAATTTAAAATGTCTCTCGCAAGTAATCCCGTTCCCGCTCCTAGTTCTACGAGTGCAGGTTTCTCAAACTCCGAAAGGTGTTGAGAAAAAAACTCGGCAAGGGCTTCGCCGAAAGCTTTGTCAAGCTGAGGGGCTGTGAAGAAGTCCTTTAGGGCTCTTTCCGAGCTGTAATACCTCCTTACCGCATCTTCCATAAAATCCCTGAAGCTTTTAAATGCCATAAATCTATTTTACTTTGCCTCTGCGGTTTCCTTTGCCTCCCTTGCCCTCTTAGCGGTTTCGGGGTCATAGGCCTTACCCTGCCAGAGCATCTTATAAACTACTTCGTATGTGCTTTCCGCAAGCTCTGTTAGTTCCTTAAAGAGCTTGTTAAACTTTTCAGACTTGTGGGATTTTTCGTGACTTTCAAGGTCTTTCCAGAAGGTTATTATGAGTATCTCCCTGTTCTTCAGGGGGTGTTCCGTAGCCTGTCCTGCAGTGGAACCCTCAAGGGATACTCCGCCGGTGTTGAGAACAACAAATCCTCCGTAAAATCCATCATCGGAGTGGTAAGTCTTTACGTGTTCACAGAGGTATGCGGCCTTTTCCATAACCTCATCTATATCAACACCTTCCTTAAGAACAACGTAATTTATATTAACAATTGCATCGTCAGGTATTCCGGGTATCAGCGGATTTCCATACATCTCACGCACCTCCTATCAGGTTTTCTTATCAATATATTAGAATATTCTAATATTTTTATGATATTAAACATAAGGGGATTGTAGTAAATTAAACTCTATGGTTTTTTTCTGGAGAAAGTCCGACGTAGAAAAGAAAGCAGAAAAAGGGGATAAGAACGCAATCCTTGAATTGATAAAGCAGGGAAAGAGGGAAAAAGCGGAAAAAATACTGAAAAAATACGCAGACCAAAACGAGGAGCTTGCAGAGCTATTATTTGAGCTTTACGTAAACGAAGGAAAGTTCGTCCAAGCGTATCCATACTTAAAGAAGTTCGGGGATAAACTCGGAACCGCAAAGGAGAGGGCAAAGGTTTACCAGGCTCTCGGAAAGTATGAGGATGCGATAAGAGAGTTCCTAAAGGTGGGAGATTTTGAAAGCCTTTACAACGTTGCAAAGATTTACTACCAGCTCGAGAAAACGAAAGAGTCCTACGAGTATGCGAAAAGGGCTGAGAAGATAGTCCCTTACGAGAGGAAACAGGAACTTGAGGAGTTTATAAAAAAGCTTGAGCTTGAACTCGGACTCGTAAAAGAAGAAAAAGAAAGCGTTCTGGATAAGCTAAAGAAGGGGCTTAAAAAAACTAAAGAGGCTGTAGAGTTCGGAATTCTCTTTAGGGGTAGAAAGGTAGACGAGGAGTTTTTTGAAGAGCTTGAGGAACTCCTCGTTAAGGCTGACGTAGGTGTGAAAACCGCGGTTGATATAACCGAGAAACTGAGGAAGGAAGCTATCAGGAAAAACATAAAGAGCTCGGAAGAGATAAAGGAGTTTTTAAAGAACGAGCTTCTTTCAATACTTAAGAACTGCGAAGGAAAGCTAAATATAAAGGAAAAGAAGGCTTCGGTTATACTCTTCGTCGGTGTGAACGGTTCGGGTAAAACAACGACCATAGGAAAGCTTGCCTATAAGTTAAAAGGTAAAGGAAAAAAGGTTTTACTAGTTGCAGGAGATACCTTTAGGGCTGCTGCCGTTGAACAGCTTGAAGTGTGGGCAAAACGCGCGGGTGTTGATATAGTAAAAAAAGAGGAAGGAGCAGACCCCGGAGCGGTCGTTTACGAAGGTATGAATAAAGCAAAGGAGGAGGGATACGACGTCGTCCTTATAGATACCGCAGGAAGGCTTCACACGAAGGAGCCTTTAATAAAGGAGCTGAGAAAGATTGTAAAGGTAATTAAGAAGTTTGACGAAGAAGAACCGACCGAAACACTCCTTGTAATGGACGCAACAACGGGACAGAACGCAATACAGCAGGCTAAAGTTTTTAAGGAAGCGGTTGATATAACGGGGATAGTTGTGACAAAGCTTGACGGGAGTGCAAAAGGAGGCTTTATAGTTGCGGTTTGCAAGGAGTTCAAAATTCCCATAAAGCTCGTGGGTGTGGGCGAGGGTATAGACGACCTTCAGCCCTTTGATGCTGAAGCTTATGTAAATGCTCTCCTGGATTAATTTAATCTTATGAAGCTTCCAATAGTTCTCGGAACTGACCCGGAAAACACCATAAGGATAGATAAGCTCCCTTCCTTGAAGGGAGAGTTTGCGGTTCACATTCACACATCGGAAAACGAGAACAACGCCCACGTAAAGCTTGAGTATGGAGACACCGATTACTGCCTTTCTATCTACGTGTTTAATTACCCGAAGTTTTTAAGGAATGAAACCGTGAGGGTGAGGAATTACGACCTGTGGCCTAAGTGGATTATGTTTGCCGCAAAACTCCCCGATGGAAAGCTTCATCCACGTTCGGACGGAAAGGTTTACAGGGAAGACGCGGTAATCGTGGGAGAGGGAATATACAGCCTTGAGAATCCCTTTATATCCTTTGAGTTCAAGGACGGGACTAAGCTAAGCTTCAGAGTTGAGTTTTACAGATACGTAAGGTATTACTCACCGAAATACGGAAAAAGTTTCAGAAGCGAGTACTGGTTTATAGGTATAGATTGAAATGCTTAACTTTTTTCAATAAGCTCCAGTTTTGCCTCACACTTGCCCAATTTATAACTCAGTTCCTCAACTTTGTTTATTATCTCCAGAAAGTTTTTAGATATAATTTTTAAATCTTCAAAAATCTCACTTTTTCCCCGTATATAGTCGTAATAATGATTTAAAGCTTCCTCTATAATCTGGGTTTCTTTCTTATTTGTAGACTTTTTAAGTTCTTCAAGGATGCCTATGGTTTTGTCATTAAATATGTAAGTTTTCTTTTTCATAACGAACACCTCAAGTATCTTTTCACTTTTAAATTTACTTCATCGGTATTTTTGTGGCAATAATTTTTAAGTGAGTAAGTAATTGTAAACCTTTAAAAGGTATTCTGTAAGTATTTCTAAAGGTTCTTTATTTAGATTTTCATCTCTCATGGGTTTAGCAAAGGGCGATAATACTAACTTCCTTAATTCCCCTTCTTCCATAGGTGGAACCGGAGCTTTTAAACTCGCAACAGTTCCCTTTCTCTTTCTCCCGACTTCTTTAGAAGAGCCCACCTTAAAACCCAGAAGCATAAGGCTTTTTCTCACGGAAAGGGAAGAACTGTAAGAAACCCAGTAGCCTTTTTCGTCAATTCTTTCCTTAATTAGGTTTAAAAAGTCGTAAGTCCAAAGCTCGGGATTTTTATATGGGGAAAAGGCATCGTGAAAAACAGCATCAGCTTTGAAATTTACCTTCTTTATTTCTTTCCTGGCATCACCTACGTAAACTTTTATCTTAAGTCTTTCCTCCTCATACTCCGGAAAGGCTGAGATAACTTTCTTATGTATCTCTCCGTAAGGGTCTGGAAGAACAGGAATATCCTTAAGAGGTTCCTTTTCAAAAGAAACTATCTCAACCCTTAAATCCGGATTTACCTCCCATAAGTGTTTCAGAGCAACCGCAAGGTTATACCCGAGCCCGAAACCTACTTCCAGGATTCTTATAACATCTTTACTTTTTGCCTTTTCAAGTATACGGGAAGGCTTCACAAACTTCCAGTATGCTTCCTTTATAGCTCCTGCGGTCTGGCTGTGATAGGGTTCTCCGTACTTATTGTGAATAAAGGTGTATGAGCCGTCCGCCGTAGGTGCAAGGTTAACACCCTCACCGAAGGGGTTATAGGCAAATCTTTTAAGCTCCCTAAGGATAGTGTTAAAGGCTTCCTCGCTAAGCTTTATTCCTTTCTCTTTTAGGAAGTTCCTAAGGTATTCCTCTAAAAAAGTTTCACGGCTCATCTTCAAGAATTTTCTCTATATTGTAAATCTCGTAAACGGGTCTGTGGTTCGTAAGTCCTATAGATTCCCTATAAACTATAAGGTAATACCTGTATTTATAAGCTTCCTTTTTGTATGCTTCAAAGCGTTTTCTCATAGACGCTATAAGTCTAATAGTAAGCTTCGGTGTTTTTCCCTTTTCCTTCTCAAGTCTGACTTTTAGATAATTTATAACCCTTTTTATCCGTTTCATATTCTCCATACATACCTCTATCTTCCTTCCGTATCCTCCGCCTACGCTTGCTATCTCCCTTAAGATCTCGTCGTCAAGACTATCCTTTTGTATCATGTCCAAATAATAAAAATTAAAATCTTCTGGCAAGATATTATTATGGCTCTGGAAATTATAGAAAGGGGATGTCCCAATTGCGGGGGAGCTATAAGCTCAGACAGGCTTGAGAAAGGTCTCCCCTGTTCAAAGTGTTTACCGAAGCCAACCGAAGAAGAAGTTTGCCTAGCCCTTGAAAGGGAAAATACACTAAAACTACTTAAACCCTTTTGTGAAACGGATAAGAAACTTGAGGAGTTTATTAACTTCTTTGAGAAAGGAATAGGTGCCAAACCCTGGAGTCTCCAGAGAGTATGGGCAAAACGGGTATTCATGAATCAGTCTTTTGCCATAGTTGCTCCCACGGGTGTAGGGAAAACCACCTTCGGCCTTGTTATGTCCCTCTTCTTGAAAGGTAGGGTTTTAATGATATTTCCGACAAGACTTTTAGCCAATCAATCGGGGGAAAAACTTGAGGAGCTTTCCCAAAAGCTAAACGTTAAAAAGAGGATTCTCGTTTACCACTCAAAGAAGAAAATAAAAGAGCAGTTTCTTAACGGAGATTGGGATATCCTCCTCGGAACGAACATGTTTCTCCATAAGAACTTTGAAAACTTAATGAAGTTTAAGTTTAAGCTCATCTTTATAGACGACATAGACAGCTTCCTAAAGAGGGGTAAGAACGTAGATTACCTCTTTAAGCTTCTCGGATTTACCGACGATGAGATAAAACTCGCATTAAAAGAAGAAAAGAGTCAGAGGGACTACGATAAACTCGCAAGAATAAGGAAGAGAAAAAGGGAAACGGTTTTAATAGTGTCTTCCGCAACCCTTAAACCGAAAGGTAAAAGAGCTTACCTCTTCAGAAACCTGCTCGGTTTTGATGTGCAAAAGGCCATTACAACTTTAAGGAACATAGTTGACGTTGCCCAGCCTGTTAAGGACTTGGAGGAAGCCCTTGAGAAATCGGTTGAGCTTATAAGAAAGCTCGGGAAGGGGGGACTTGTTTACCTTTCTGTATTTTACGGAAAAGAAAAAGTTCAGGAAATTACCGAGTATTACAGGAAAAAGGGCTTAAAAGCCTTATCATACCTTGAGTATAAACCGGAGGAGTTAATACAGATTCTTGAGAAGGGAGAATTTGACGTTGCCGTTGGAATCTCTCACATAACAAACCCCCTCGTTAGGGGTATAGACCTACCTCACATAATAAGGTATGCGGTGTTTCTTGACCCTCCCAAGCACGTGTTTCCCACAAAGCTGAGTTTAAACCCGCCCCTGCTTTATTCACTCCTTCTCACACTCTTGAACATTTTTGAAGAGAACGATAGACTTCAGGCAATTCAATACGCCATGTATCTCAAGAGATACCTCACCCTCAGGGAAGAACAGCTTGACCAGTATCCGAGGATAAAGGAAAAGGTTGAGGAGATAAAGAACTTCCTTGAGAAGTTTTTAAGGGACGATAAATTCCTTAAAAAGATTGAAGAAAGTGAAGATATATCTCTCGTTCCTAAGGATGGAGATCTTTACATAGTTGTGGGCGATGCAAACTCATACATACAGGCAAGCGGTAGAACCTCCCGTTTCATAGCAGGCGGAATGACTAAGGGGCTATCGGTTGTTTACTACTCGGACCCCAAGGCTTTCCACTCCCTTAAGAAAGGACTCTCTCTTTACTACATGACTCAAGAAATAGAGTTTAAGCGTCTTGAGGAGATAGACCTTGATAAGTTGATAAAAGAGATAGATGAAGACAGGAAGAGGGCTAAGGCAATACTTGAAGGAAAAGGCGTAGCCCAGATAAAAGACCTATTCAGAACAACACTCGTCGTTGTTGAAAGCCCCAACAAGGCAAGAACGATAGCATCCTTCTTCGGAAAGCCCCAGATGAGACTTGTTGAGGACTCAATAGCTTACGAAGTCCCTCTCGGGGACAGACTTCTCGTAATAACCGCTTCTTTAGGGCACGTTCTTGACCTTGTCACGGATAAAGGCTTCTTTGGTGTCCTTGACGATACATACCCCTACATTCCCGTTTACGACACTATAAAGGTGTGCAGGGACACCCACGAACAGCACACAGATTACAAGTATCTTAAAAACAGGTGTAGGGGAAAGATTGAGGACAAAATAGAACTAATAAAAGGAATAAGAAAGGTGGGATACGAGGTTGACGAAGTTTACATAGCGACGGACCCCGATGCGGAAGGTGAAAAGATAGGATACGACCTCTATCTTCTCACGAAACCCCTTAACTTGAACATAAAAAGGGCGGAGTTTCACGAGGTAACTCCCAAAGCCTTCAGGGAAGCGATAGAAAATCCGAGAAGCGTTGACCTAAACATGGTAAAAGCACAGCTCGTAAGGAGAATCCTTGACAGATGGGTAGGCTTCACCCTTTCCCATATTCTCTGGGATGTTTTTAAAAAGAAATGGCTATCCGCCGGAAGGGTCCAAACTCCCGTTCTGGGATGGGTTATAAAGAGGTATGAGCAGTCAAAACAAAAAAAGGGAGAGATAATTCTCCATGTAAACGGATACAGGGTAAAGATAGAAATTGAAGATTTAAGGTTTGCTAAGGAGGTTTTTAAAGACCTTGAGATAGCGGAACTTACCATTGAAAATCCGAGGGAAGAAGAGAAAAAACCTTTACCACCTTATACCACGGATACAATACTTGAGGACGCTAACGAGAAACTCCACCTATCTACAAAGAAAACTATGTCAATACTCCAGGAGCTCTTTGAGAGCGGATACATAACCTATCACAGAACCGACTCAACGAGAGTTTCCGATGCGGGTAAGTATTTTGTTGCGAAACCCTATATAACGAAACGTTTCGGAGAGGAGTATTTTTACCCAAGAAGCTGGGGAGAAGGGGGTGCCCACGAGTGTATAAGACCTACAAGACCTTTAGAACCTAAGGACCTTGAGTTTATGATAACCGCAGGTATTACGGAGTTTGAGGACCCGGAAAACACGGTAAAGATTTACGAACTTATATTCAAGAGATTTATGGCTTCTCAGATGAGACCCGCAAAAGTCGTTATTGAAGAGCTTAAGATAAAACTACCCTATTATGAGTTTAAAGAAGACGTTGTAGTTGACGTGAAGGAACACGGCTTTGACCTGATTTATCCCACGTTTACCTTATTCCCAAAGAGCGATGAACTCTCAATTCAGGATAAGGAGTTCAAAGAAGTTCCAAAAGTTTACCCATACACCCAGGGAACCCTTATACAGGAGATGAAAAAGAAAGGACTGGGAAGACCTTCTACTTACGCCCAGATAGTTCAGACACTTCTTGAGAGGCATTACGTAGTTGAAGAGAAAGGATTTTTAATACCTACGGAGCTGGGAATAAAGGTTTACGAATACCTGACAAAACACTTTCCCGAGTGGACAAGCGAAGAGCTAACAAGAAAACTTGAGGAGGCAATGGATAGGATAGAAAGAGGAGAACTTAATTACATGGACGTCCTTAAAGAGGTTCACGGAATAAAGAAACTCCTTAAACGGAAAAGGGAGAGAGTCGTTTAATCACTCTCCCCCGTATTCTACGCTGTCTATTTCCTCCATAAACTGTTCAATTGCGAAGGTTAAAAACTCCTTTATCTCCTTTATGTCCTTCTTAAGTATGTCCGGAGATATTTCTATCTTCTTCTCAAATACATCCCCGTCACCGCTTCTGTAAACAACCTTTATGTAAGGGTAATTAGGTTTATACCCCGGTGTTAGGTCTACCTCACACCCCTCCTCCTTTTCAACGTCATCAAAGCATACCTCAATATCAATGTCCGGTTCTACCATTAAGTCCTGAACTTCCTTAGCAAGCTTCTTTAACTTTTCAATATCTTCGTTGCTTAAAGTCATAACTACCTCCCTACAGAAATTATAACACTTCCCTTTTTTCGGATTTGTCAATACGTGTTTACTTACCGAAAAGGTTAATAAAAAAAGAAAAAAAGGCTTATGACTTTGCGGTTGCCTTCGGTGTAACCATTACCATTTCTACACAGTGTCTCTTGAGGAGGTCAGAACAGACGTAAACACAGATTTCACAACCCTTACACCTGTCGTACCAAACCCAGGCACTGTTCGTGCTTGCACGGAAGTTGAGACAGTTCGGTTCCGGGCAGAATAGAACACACTGTTTACAGTTATACTGGGCACACTCTTTTTCCTTAACGTCCGCAACGAAATACATCTATCTTTACCTCCTCAAGTTTTTACTTCTTCCGTTTCCGTTTCTACCCAGCCGTTCTCTTCTGCAAGCTTCATCGTATACTTTATAACCTCCATGTTCTTAGCAAGGAGTTCCTGTTTTCTCTTGAACTTCTTTTCTATAGCGGAGTCAAGTGCGGTTGTTCCACCGGATGCTACGAACGTCCCTCCGAGGAACCTCTCTATTAGTGCCTTTTCTATATGTTCAAGGTTAACAAGCCTCGTAATACCGAAGAAGAGTCCTACCATAGCCATGTTAGTGGCGAGTTCCGTTCCGGCAATGTCTCTCGCTATCTGGGTTGCGGGTATCATGTATATCCTTGCGTTGAGTTCCTCAAGAACCTTCTTGTCTTCTTCGGGGATTATGTCAACGTCGGAGTTTATTATTACCATTCCGTTCTCTTTCAGTCCGGAGTAGAAGGGCATTGTGTAGGACTTACCGTGTGTGATAACCTGAGGGTGATAAATCATAATAACGTTGGG
This sequence comes from Aquifex sp., assembly GCF_056494385.1. Lineage (NCBI taxonomy): Bacteria > Pseudomonadati > Aquificota > Aquificia > Aquificales > Aquificaceae > Aquifex > Aquifex sp. Next base: position 14,986 of record NZ_JBSLZM010000050.1, read on the forward strand.
GTAAACAACTTCACCGACCTCGTATATAGGTTGGTCCGATACACGAACGTAAGCTTCAACGGGTGCCATCCTCTTTTCGGAACCGAAGAAGGGGACAAGAGATGCGTACTTACCCGCTGCAGCCATAGCGTTACCAAGAATGTGGGCAGAGGTGACGACCCCCTGCCCACCAACTCCCGCAATTCTTATGTTGTATCTCTTCATTTCTTGACCTCCTCTTTTTCCTTCCTTTCAACCTCTTCGAGGAATTCTTTGACTTCGTCGGTCATCCATTCGTAGAACTTAAAGTCTTGCTTTTCCCTTTTCCTTGCGTCAGCGAGAACTTCCCTCGTGGGTATTGAGTACTCAATGTTACAAGAGGTGTAAGCGTGTATGAAGGTAGGTCCGAAATGTCTTGCAGCAAGTATTGCCCTTCTTATGGTCTTAGCTATTCTCTTGGGGTTCGTGGGAGATATCCTTGCTACGTATACACATCCTGCGGTTTTTGCAAGCTCAACAGCGTTTATCTTATCAAACTTCTTTCCGAGGGGTGCCATTTTGAGCTGAACACCTTTGGGGGACATTCCGCTTTCCTGTCCGCCCGTGTTTCCGTAAACTTCGTTATCAACCATTATGGTGGTGAACTTTTCTCTTCTGAACCAAGAGTGCATGGTCATTCCGAAACCTATGTCTATAAGTCCACCGTCACCAGCTATAACTACAACGTCCTTAACCTTGTCGGGGAACCTTATAGAAAGAGCTCTTTTAAGACCTGATGCAACCGCGTTTGTATCACCATAGTTTCCGTAGATGAAGGGAACTGCTGCTTGGGAAAGTGCAAGTCTTGCACATCCCGCAGTTCCGAGAACTATCGTATCCTCCGGATTAGGAAGGGCTGCGTAGAAAACTCTTATGAAGTAAGCCATGTAACACCCTGCACACATCGGGTGCTCTTCAACAAGCTCTTTAAACTGTCCGAGTTGCATTACGTCAACTTTCTTACCGAAGGGACCGTATTTTACGAGGTCTACGTAGTCCCTGGGCATGTATTTTTCAAAGCCGGGAGAAATTCTTACGTATTCCAGACCCATATCTACACCTCCTTAAGTTTTTTTAAACAACGGTCTTCTTTTCCTTCTTAATACCAAAGGCCTTATAAATTTCGTCCATTATGAGCTCAACGGGAAGGGTCATTCCTCCGTAAACTCTCGGTCCGTCAACAACTATACCGCTGTTGGGTATAGCCGCCTTAACCTCTTTTGCAAGCCATCCCACTATGTTGTGTTCGGGAACTATTACCGCTTTTGCGTTCTTGAGAACTTCCCTTATCTCTTGAACGGGGAACGGTCTGAGGGATTTCACCTTTACGAGACCGACGTTAAGCCCTTCCATAGTCGCGTATCTCTGAGCTTCCCTTCCCTGTGCAGCTGCACAACCGGAAGCAACTACGAACACTTCCGCATCCGGGTTCACAACTTCTATGAGACCACCGAGGTAGTGCTTAATCCACTTTGCAGCCCTTCTGTTTGCAGACCATACTTCCTGTTGCCAGACCGCGTGAATGAGGTAGCTCATGAAGTTAGACTTTTGAACGGGAGCATCCCTCTGTATTCTTGCAGGAGGTATTTCACAGTCCGTCGGAGGAACAGGTGCCTTGTAGGGGTCCCTGGGAGGAAGTTTCATATCCTCGGGGGGAAGGTCTACGTATCCCTTTGCGTGAGTTACGAAGAATCCTTCCGTAGCAACTACGACAGGAAGATAAACATCCACCTTTTCTGAAATTACAAATCCCGCAAGCGTGAAGTCAAAAATGTCCTGTTGGTTTTCCGCGTGGAGAACTACAAGTCCGGAATTTAAGAGGTAAGATATCTCAACGTTGTCGGGTTGTATGGAGAGGGGAGCGTTTACAACTCTCGTCATTACACCGAGAACCGCCGGAATTCTGTGTCCGGGCCAGGATACTATAGCCTCAAGCCCTCTGAGCAGTCCAGGTCCCGAGGTTGCGGTAAAGGCTCTAGCTCCCCCCCTTACCGCTCCGGCTATTGCGGACATAGCTCCGTATTCTTCTTCCGCTCTATAGTAATCCTTAACGTATCCTTGCGCGTAAAGGTCTCCAACGAGGTGCATCGTTTCGGATTGGGGAGTTATGGGATATGCTATAGCGACGTCAACGTTTGCCCTCTTTACAGCTTCAGCAAAAGCCTGAGAACCCGTAATAAACTTTCTTTCCCTGGGAGCTTCTAAAATAAGGTATTCAGGGTCAACAACTCTTTGCTCAGGCATACCACACCTCCTTCAAAATTACTCGGTTTCTTCTACAATCTCGCCCCTTCTCGGGATAAGAAGATAAGCGTACTCTCCGAAGTCCAGAGGAGATATCTTGACCCATTCTTCTTTTGGAAGCGAGGGATTTTCGGGCGGAAGTTGGGGCTCCCATTCTATTCCCATTTCCTTTCTTACTTCTACGAGAACGTCTCTGAACTTTCTTATCTCGTCTGCGTGAACGTCCCTGAGGGACACCATTGCGTCTTCGTGCCCCATCTCACCGCACAGGGCTATTGTGTAACAGTTTGTTCCTGCCCTTATCATTCTCAAGGAAAGGTTTGCGTAGTGACAGTGAACACCTACAAATATACAAACTTCAATTCTGTTATGGAGAATTGTAAGGTTAGGGTGGTTTGGGTTTATTTCCGCTTCCGGGTCAATCTTAGGATACTTGGGTCTGTAGTCGGGCATGGGAATTATCCTACAGTTGGGAATTTCCATAGCGAGTTCCAGAACCGCTTTTGCCTTTTCCATCGCATCCGCGTTCCATCCCCACAGAACCAGAGGACCGGGGAATATAGTGGGATTCTTACGGGTTAGGAGAGCCTTTGCGGCTTCCCTCATAGCAGTTTCTTCATCTACTATCTCACCGTAGAGTAAAGCTTTACCGGGAGGTGGTAGGTCACATCCTTGAAATGCTGCAGGGGTAGGTATGTAACCTTCAGGGCCCGGTTGTATAGGGTTCTTCTCAGCCATACATAACCTCCGCGCCTTGTTTTAGATGTGGTAAGTAAAAATACAATATAAACAAAAAGATAGTATGAGCAAGGTCAAAAACAAAACAGAGTTTTAAGTGTATATAACGTCAAACTTAAGGTCGTAAAGTTCTCTTATCTTCTTGGAAATGTTCAGGAAAAAGTCGTAAGCTTCTTCCTTGGAGCCGAAAAAGCCTATACGGAAACGTGTTTCGCTTATGTCGTAGGGCTTCTCCGGGTTCCATCTGTTCCTGTATCTCGGCTTATCGGAGGGGTAAATATCCGCAAAGTTGTTAAAAGGGTCAACGTATACGACCCAACCTTCACCTTCTACGGGCTGGAGAGATGCCTTAATAGTTTGGGCTATCTCGGAGTTCTTCATATCGGGGTTAACATTTTGACATATTTCTCTAACCGGGACCCCGAACCATTTTAGATTCTCGTCCGCCTCTAAAAAGAAAAGGTTTCTCTC
>NZ_JBSLZM010000051.1:0-3720 GCF_056494385.1 Aquifex sp.
ATGGGTGCATGGTGATGGTGGTGAACAGGTGCTGCAGCTTCTCCGTATAGTCCTCTTATCTGCGCTTCTGCGTCAAGAAGGAATGTTCCCCTAACTACGACTCTGTCCCCTTCCTTTAATCCATGGAGAACTTCGTAATAACCTTCTCCCTTTCTTCCGAGTTTAACCATAACGGGCATATACATACCTTTTTCCATCTCAACGAAGACGACCGTTCTCCTTCCGGTATCTATTACCGCACTTTCGGGGACTGCGAGCACCTCTCCTAAAGGTATCTCAAATCTAACTTCGACTAGAGAGTTAGGTTTTAGCATTAGATTGTGGTTTTTTGCTTTGAGTCTGACCTTAGCGGTCCTTGAAAGCTTATTAACCTCAGGAAATACGTAATCAACCTCTGCATGTATCACGTGGTTAGGATTTTCTTCGGGGATTATTTCAGCCTCGGTTCCCCTCGTTACATAGCTTGCTTTACTTAATGGAACCTCAGCAACAATCCATGCCTCGGATATGTCCGCAATTCTGTAAGCTACAAAACCTTCTTTTACGAATCCCCCGTCGTAAACATTTTTCTTAAGAATCACACCGCTTATAGGAGCACGGATAACACTCCTCGCTTTGTAATATTCAAGCTTCTTTCTTGCCTTTTCCATAAGTTCTTTATCTCCTATCCTCTTTGCATGTTCGTATTCCTCAATGGCTATTTTCATATCCGGGCTTAAAATCTTCATAAGGGGTGTTCCCTTCCTCACGTATTCCCCTTCAAATCTCCCAAAGGTATTCTCCACCCACGCATCAGCACGCACCGTTATATCGTATACCTTTGATAGGTTATAGTCTACGTAACCTACCGTATAGAATCTTTTCTCAAGTTTAATTTTCCTTACGGGTTCGGTTATCACACCTATCAGCTGAAGCTTTTCGGGAGAAACCATTATATGGTTCCCGTGAACCATTACCGCCGGTTTTTCCATCTTCCCTTTAACTATGGGAACAAATGCATCGTGAGCTATCGTTTTCCCATCAGCGAATACAACCCTTATTTGCCACGGACCGTCCATACTTATGTTTAGACTCCCCTCGTATACTCCTTCTGACACCTTTTCAAGTTTTGCCACATCTCTCATTTCACTCATTCCGGGCATAGGGGGCATGTAAAAGTAAAACTCCTTAATTTCTTTGGGAGGCTTTACCTCCACCTTTATCTTGTTTCCTCCCGTTTTTATACTTCCCGTTTCCGAGTAAATGATTACCTCAATGCCCTCCTTTTTAAACCTTAAAACCTCTTCGTAATCCTTTTTAAAAAAGCCGAAGAAGGGAATAATCAGGAATAGAATCAAGGGAATAAGCTTCCTCATAGTAGTGCCTCCGCTTTTACAACTAGTTTGTTCATATACGCTATAAGAGAAACCTCATCAAGTTTAAGCTTCCATAAAATCCTGTAAGCTCTTAAAATTTCCCTTATATCAACCCTGTCATACTTATAAGCTATAAAAAGGGCTCCGATTTCCGCTTTCTTTACCTCAATCTCTTTCTTAAGCTTATCAAGGGTACCTTTAAGGAGATAATACTCTCTCTTTAGTCCATCAAACTCTTCTTTGAGTTTCACTTTTAAATCCTTAATTTCTCTCTTTTTTGCTTCTATTCTATCTTTTGCTTCAAGGACCAGAAACTTTTCTCTCTTTTCATACCAAACGGGAAGAGTTATAGCTATACCTATGGAAAACATATCAGGAAGGTCTGGTCTTACGGCGTAATCAATAAGGAAATTTATGTCAGGCTTGTGAACTACTTTAGCGTATTTGTACTCCCTCACTATAGTTTCAAGCTCCTTTCTTAAAACGTCTATGTATATACTCCTTTCAGGGTCAAAAGCTTTCGGGAAATCCCTTAGTTTAAGTTTTTCTCCCTCAAGAGGTACCCTTTCGTATGTAAGTGCGTATATACGGGAGATAATCTCTTCCCTTAGAGCTCTCTCTCTTTCTATAGCCCTTTCCGTCTTTACTATTTCAGCTTTAAGAAGAAGGAGGTCGGAAAGAAGAGCCTTCCCGTAGGAGTATTTCTCCTCGGTAATGTCCTTCAAAAGTTTTAAGTCCTTAAGGATTTCCTTAAGAATCCTTTCCCTTTCAAGGGTTAAGAGAAAGTCGTAATAAAAAAGGGATAAATCCCTTCTAAGCTCTCTGAGATATACCTTTTTTCTTGCCTCAACTTCAAAAGCCTTTCCTTCAAATATGCCGTACTTCCTTTCCCTTTTTTCCCTGAGTATGTAACCCTGGGAGAGGGTAAAAGCGTAAGAGCTCATGGGATTTTCCTTTCTCGCTATCGGAACTTCCGTATCAAAGTTTCTAAGCGTAAACCTTATCTGGGGATTAGGAAGGGAAAGGTAAAATCTCCCCTTTTTCAGGAAGGCTTCTTTTCTAAAATCGTAACTCTTGATGAGCTCGTTGTTTCTGTAAGCCTTCTCTATAAGTGTCTCAAGTTCTCCCGCTATAAGGGGAATTGAGAAAATCAAGATGAGTATATACACCATGTTGATTTATAAGGATATGTAGAAATAACTTTTACCTCAACGGCCTAATTTAGCGTGAATTAAACGTGAATTTAACAGGATATTAATCATTGACCCTGTAAAGTTATGTTAGTATTTACTATATAAAAACCCTATGAGGAGGTGGAAAGATGCTGATAAACGTAGAAACTCAAAAAGAGTTTGATAAAGTAGTCCAGGACGTTCAGGAAAAGTCAAAAGAGAAGGGATTCGGCGTTATGTCTGTTCACGAGGTTCACAAAATTCTTGAAAGTAAGGGTATGCCTATTAATTACAGGTGCGCTATAGTTGAGATATGCCAACCAAAGGCTGCAAGTACCGTTTTATCAAAAAGAGCAGATGTATCAACCGCCATGCCCTGTAGGATATCGGTTTATGAACAAGGAGGGAAGGTTGTTCTTAGCACTGTAGCACCTACCGAACTCCTGAATATGTATAAAGCAGACGAGTTTAAAGAACTTGCACAGGAAATAGAAGACACCATAAAAAGCATAATGGAAGAGGCAGCTAAGTGAGTTTTATAAGCTTTTTAAGAAATTTTTAACCTCTCAGTTTCCTTTCCCTTTTATCTTAATACCTTGTGAGGTTATTTCTTTCACTTTTTCTTGTATTAATTCTTCTTTCCTGTTCAAAAGAAGAGAACAGAATAGCAGTTTTATTGACGGGAAAGTTGCAATCACATATTTCAATGGATTCTCCTATACCCTATTAAATTTCTACTCCCCCACGGCTAAACTCGGCATTCTCAAACTCCGTATTTGAAGGGGAAATAACGGAAACAAAACTCAGAATATTGATAGACCAGTTAAAGGAAGCCCTTGAAGAGTCTTACGACTCCGTTCTTATATACAAGTTCGGAACAAAGAAGTACTACGAGAGCTTGAGTATAGGCATAGATAAGCCTTCCCGTGATGATATGTTTATTTAGTAAGTATTAACAAATTTAAAGGATTAAAAAAACCTAAAAATTAGGAAATAAATATTTTACCCCTTTGATTTCTGGGCGGTCAATGAACCCCATAAAATTTATGTTAGTTCTAACTAACCAAAAGTTTTAAGATTTGAGGTTTTGCTTACAAAATCAACAAGTGTGAACCTCCCGGGATTTTGGGGAGATTAGAGGTTCACGGGAAATAAACTCCACTTGACGACTCTTAAAGAATTCTATAAAATTT
>NZ_JBSLZM010000052.1:0-11670 GCF_056494385.1 Aquifex sp.
TTAGGGAAGATTTTCCCGAAAGCGAAATAGTGGGATACTTCTACGACCCAAACATACACCCCTACGAGGAGTATAAACTCAGGTATATAGAAACCGAGAGGATATGCAGGGAACTTGGTATAAAACTCATAGAAGGTGAGTACGATGTTGAGGAATGGCTTGAGGAGGTAAAAGGTTACGAGGATGAACCCGAGAGGGGAAAGAGATGCACAATATGTTTTGACTACAGGTTAACTAAATCCGTAAAGGTTGCTCAAGAGCTGGGGTGTGAATATCTAACGACCACACTCCTTATGAGTCCGAAAAAAAGTATTCCCCAGCTTAAGAGGGCAGGAGAAGAAGCAACGAAGGGGACTAATGTAAAGTTCTTGGCACTTGACTACAGAAAAGGTGGCGGAACTCAGGAAATGTTTAAACTATCCAAGGAAAGGGATATCTACCAGCAGGATTACTGTGGTTGTATATACGGACTCTTCAAACAAAAGGACATACCGGTTCAGTGGGACCTGGTAAGCTTTAAGGGAAGGAGACCGGGCTCAAAGGAAGAACGGTTATTTATAAAGGAAATAAGACTTAAGGCGGAAAAACTCGGCATTCCCGTAAAGGAGTATGAGTTTCCTTTCCTGAACTGGAAAGTTCTTGAGGGAAAAATAGAGGTGAACAAGGAAGTAATCCCTTCATACGTTCTTCCTTACTCCGTTTCGATAAGGGGGGTTGCAAAGGGAAAGGTTGAGCACGTAAACGGGGATAAACTTTTCCTGAATAAGCAAAACGTAAAGATAATATTAAAAGAACCCTTCGGAGATTTACCCTTAAGGGAAGCTACAACACTCGTGAACCCCACCTTTATAGTCCCATACGGATACAAAGAAAAGCTCCTTACCGAGAAGATAACCGCAACCCTTAGGACCGAATTTATACCGGAAAAGAGCGAGGTGCTGATACTCGGAAATATCAAAGCAAAGGAGTTCCTCGGCATTCCTGCGGATACTCTCCAGGACGGAAAGGGTGTAACGAAAGAAGACGTTTGTAGGTTTATTGAGGAAAATATCGAACATATAAGGAGGGGAGATTTAGCAGTCGCACTCCTCGGGGCTGAAAGTCTGGGGAGAAGCGGAAGCAGGTTTATAAGGGATTACCTCGGAAGGGAAGTTGAGTTAATATTTGAATGGACTTAAAGAATATTAGAATATTCTAATATTATGATATAATTATGTGGATGGAGGTGGCCATGGGAAGATTTCTCTTTCTCCTTCTTGTCGGTATAGCTTTTTCTGCGGAAATACCTCTAAGAGTTTTCATAGAGGATGCCCTTGAGAGGAACTTAGAACTCCAAGCTTATAAAAGGGAAGTGAAATCAAAAGAGTATGAATATAAATCCGCAAGGGCACTTTTATTTCCCACCTTGAAGCTTGAAGAAACATTTTCAAGAACCAATATACCTGCTTACGTCCTGTTTACAAAACTGAACCAGGAGAGGATAAGCCCGAACGACTTTGCCCCTAACAAACTCAATAATCCCGATGCGGTTAACAACTTTGAGACTAAGATAACCCTTGAGATTCCCATATGGATAGGAGGAAAGCTGAGAGCGTTTAAGGAGATGAACAGGTATAAGTGGATAGCTACAAAAACGGAATACGGGAGAAAAGAGGAAGAGGTTATTCTGAAGGTCTACAAGGCTTACGCTAACGCTGTTCTTGCAAAAAATGCGGTAAAAGTTGCGGAGCTTTCCGTAAAAGATGCAAAGGAACATATGAAGCTTGCAAAGAAAGCTTACGAAACCGGTGTTGCTCTGTTTGCTGACGTTCTAAGAGCTAAGGTTTACCTTTCAAAGGCAGAAGAAAAACTAACTCAAGCAAAAAACAACTACGAGGTTGCAAAAAAAGCTCTTGAACTTGTTACTAACAGGGATTACGGAGATTTTGATGTTGAGGACATAAAAACCTGCCCCAGGGTAAGTAAGGAGGAACTTAAAAAGGTAGCTTTAAAAAACAGGGAAGACTACAAAGCCGTTAACTACTATCTTAAAGTTCTGAAAGAGGCAAGAAGGGCTGTTCTGGGAGATATACTTCCCCACATCTTTGCCTTCGCTAATTACTCAACGTATGACAAAAATATACCTTTTGGAACTCAAGGGGATGGATACACCTTGGGTGTGGGTGTTAAGTGGCAGTTCAACACGGGCGGAAGCACTTTTCATAAAATAAGAAGTGTTGAGGAGCAAAGAAGAGCACTCCAAAAAAGAAAGAAACTCCTAGCAAAGGCCATTAACTTCCAGATAGAACAAGTATACGCAGAATACGAGAATGCTTTAAAGTCCCTTGAGTCCGCAAAGCAAAGGATAAAGGAAGCGGAAGAGGTTGTAAGGGTTATAAAAAAACGTTACGAGGTAGGAATGGCAAGGATGGTAGACCTTTTAGATGCACAAACCCAGCTTGATATGGCGAGATTTGAGTATGTGAAAGCTTTGAGGGATTGTAATATCGCTTACGCTAAGGCTCTGTATTCCGCAGGAATACTTAAAGAGGAGGTACTGAGATGAGAACCTTTATGAAATACTTTGTGTTTCTCTTCATTCCTATACTCATTACGATACTCTGGCTCTCGGGGGCCTTTCACGAAAAGATAGAAGCCAAAGAAGTAAAGAGAGAGAGGAAAGTAGTCAGCGGAGTGGTGATAAGACCCGTTAAGGTTGTGAAGGAAGTCCCGGTAGCTTACACGGGAACGATAGTAGCAGGAGACAGGGCCGAAATATCAACGAGGGTTATGGGTTATGTGGTTGACGTGAGATTTAAGGAAGGGGATTTCGTAAAAAAGGGACAAACACTATTTGTGGTAGACCCGAGGGATATAAGGGCTCAGGTAAACATAATGAGACAAAGGATACAACAGGCTAAGAAGAACTACCTCGCCGCACAGGCACATTACGAAGCAATTAAAAAGACCTACGAAAGGTTTAAGAAGCTCCTAAAAGAGGGAGCGGTAACTCAGCAGGAGTTTGACGAGGTTGAGGCAAAGTTCAAGGTCGCTAAAGCCCGGCTTGAGGCTGCAAAAGCTGAGGTTAGGGTAGCGAGGGAGGCTTACAATTCCGCAAGGGCTCAACTCTCTTACGCAGAAGTAAAAGCTCCCTTTGACGGATACGTAATAAGCAAACTGGTTGATAAGGGGGACATAGCAAGACCGGGATTGCCCCTCGCTGTTCTTGAAAGGAAACCCTACAAAGTTGAGGTAGCTTTTCCCGAAAAATATTTCGGAAAGATAAAGGTAGGGGACAAGCTTGAGGTTTACGTTGAGGCACTAAGGAAGACCTACATAGCAAAGGTCGTAGAGGTAGAGCCAGCGGTAAATCCCATGACGAGAACCTTCAAGGTAAAGGCACTAATAGACAGCAACGAGGTAAAAAGCGGTCTGTTTGCTAAGGTCTTCAAGATTGAAAGGATAGAAGAACCTACGGTGTTAATACCGAAGAGCGCGGTTTTCAAAAGGTGGGACTTTACAGGCGTTTGGGTTGTTGATAACGAGGGAATTATAAAGCTCAGGCTCGTTCGCCTGGGTAGAGAATATAACGGTTATTACGAGGTTCTTGCAGGTCTTTCTCCCGGTGAGAGGGTAATCGTAGAAGGTATAGAAAGAGCCTGTGATGGATGTAAGGTAGGAGGTTAATCCGATGTACGGATTGGCGGGAAGGCTCGCACACTACTTCATAGACTCCAAGTTAACGCCCATACTTATAATCGTTGCCCTATCCTTGGGGCTCTTTGCAGTTTTAACAACACCCAGGGAGGAAGAGCCCCAGATAGTTGTTCCCATGATAGACATCTTCATACCTTACCCGGGTGCTACACCCGAGGAAGTTGAGGCGAGGGTAGTCTTCCCCCTTGAGAAGAAGCTCTGGGAGCTCAAGGACATAGAGTATATTTACTCCGCTTCTATGAACGATATGGGAATAGTCACCGCAAGGTTTTACGTCGGAACGGACCCGGTGAAGGCTCTCGTTGATCTCAATTCAAAGATGATGTCTGCCCTTGATATGGCTCCTCCCGGAGTAATCCTTCCTCCCGTTGTTCGTCTCATGTCCATAGACGACGTTCCCATAGTTACCTTAACCCTCTGGGGCAAAAATTACGATTGGTATTCTCTAAGAAGACTTGCGGCAACACTCCAGAACGAGATTAAGAAGATTGACAACGTGGCTAACGTTTACCTCATCGGTGGAAGACCAAGGCAGATAAGGGTAATTCTTGACCCCAAGAAGATGGAGGCATACGGTGTGTCTCCCCTATACGTTGCCCAAATACTGAAGAGTGCAAACGCCCAAGCTATAAGCGGAAGGTTAAACAAAGGAAATACTGAGTATCTCATAAAGACAGGGACGTTCTTTAAGTCCGTTAAGGACGTTGAGAACGTAGTTGTAGGTGTAAGAAACGGAAGGGTGATATACCTAAAAGACGTTGCGAAGATAGTTGACGGGCCTTCCGAAATAAAGGATTACGTATTCTTCGGTGTGGGTGAGGCCCACGAGTACAAGGGAATAGAAGGAAAACCGGGGGAAATTTATCCCGCTGTTACGATAGCTGTTTCAAAGAGAAAGGGAACAAACGCTGTTGTCGTTGCGGAACAGGTTATAGAGTTTGTTGAACACCTGAAGGGTAAGGTAATCCCGAAAGATGTGAACATAACGGTAACGAGAAATTACGGTGAAACAGCCCAAGAGAAGGCTATGGAACTCCTTGAACACCTCTTCATAGCTACCTTCTCGGTGGTTCTCCTTATTGCCGTATCCCTCGGGATAAGGGAAGCGATAGTTGTAGGTCTTGCGGTTCCCGTTACCCTGTCAATAGCCCTGTTCCTGAACGAGATGTACGGTTTTACCCTCAACCGTGTTACGCTGTTCGCCCTTATATTCTCCATAGGTATACTCGTAGACGACGCTATAGTAGTAGTTGAAAACATTCACAGATGGTTTGAGATGCAAAAGCTCCCCCCGAGAGACGCTATAGTTCACGCGACCGACGAGGTAGGAAACCCCACCATCCTCGCAACCTTCACGGTTATAGCGGCACTCATGCCTATGGCTTTCGTCACGGGTATGATGGGACCCTACATGAGGCCTATACCCATTAACGCATCGGTTGCAATGTTCTTCTCCCTTCTCGTTGCGTTCATAGTTACACCTTGGGCATCTTACCACATACTGAAGAAGGAAAGGGAGGCTCACGAAATAAACATAAGAAAAACCTTATTCTGGAAGATTTACTGTCACATAATGTATCCGCTCCTTGCAAGTAAGGTAAAAAGGTATCTCTTTTACCTCTTCGTCCTCGGACTTATGGGAGCTTCTGTCGGAATGATAGCCACAAAGCACGTTCTCGTTAAGATGCTCCCTTACGACAACAAATCCGAGCTTGAGATTGTCCTTGATATGCCTGAGGGAACCACGCTGGAGGATACCCTTAAGGTTGCGAAAGAAATAGCAGATTACGTCGGAAGCTTCTCAATCGTTACCGATTACCAGATTTACGTGGGAACTGCTGCACCCTTTACCTTTAACGGACTCGTAAGACACTACTACCTCAGGCAAGCGTCTAACCTTGCCGAAATCCAGGTTAACCTCGTAGGTAAGCACGACAGGGACCTCCAGTCCCACGAGTTTGCAAAGCTTATAAGACCTAAAGTTCACGAGATAGCTGATAAGTACGGGGCTAAATACGTCGCAGTTGTAGAAGTTCCTCCGGGGCCGCCTGTTCTCTCTCCCATAGTTGCGGAAGTTTACGCACCCGATATGAAGACTCAGAGGGAGTTCGCCTGGAGGGTTCTAAAGATCTTCAAGGACTCAAAGGCTGTAACGGACGAAGGGATTTACCTTGAGTATCCCGCCCCCATGATAAAGTTCAAGGTAAGGGAGGATAAGGTAAAGCTTGCGGGACTTTCTAAGGAGGAGGTGGTTTACACCGTAAAGGCGCTGGTAGGCGGATGGCAAGCGGGTATAATGCAGACGACGGATACGGAACACGTTCCCATAATCATAAGACTTGATGAAAAGTTCAGGGTTCCCGAACTGCTCAAAAACATGAAGATACCGAACAGGGAAGGTAAGCTCGTACCTCTTTCTGAACTGGTTGAAGTTGAAGAAGGACCTATTCCTCAAACTATTTACCATAAGAACCTAAGAAGGGTTATATACGTAATAGGTGACGTTGCGGGAAGGGAGGAAGCGCCCATCTACGGAATAATGGATGTAAGGGATAAGATACTCAGCATTGAAAACCCGTACGGAGAGGTGGGAGAACTCTGGATGTCCTTACCCGTTATGGAGGACAGGGTTTACGTTAAGTGGGACGGAGAGATGCACATAACCCTTGAGGTTTTCAGAGACCTCGGTCTTGCCTTTGCGGTTGCTGTCTTCGTTATGTATGTTCTGGTTCTCGGGTGGTTCAAGGACTTCAGAATTCCCGGAATAATACTCGCACCCATACCCCTTACGCTCGTCGGTATCATCCCGGGACACTGGCTCATGGACAAGATAATGGGTAACGTGTTCTTCACCGCTACATCCATGATCGGTTTCATAGCACTGGGCGGTATTATCGTTAGAAACTCCATTCTCCTGGTTGACTTTGCAGAACAAAGGGTTAGGGAAGGTCTACCCGTTCACGTTGCGGTTGTAGAGGCGGGGGTAATCAGAACAAGGCCTATACTCCTTACCGCTGCAGCGGTTATAATAGGTGCCTTCGTCATAATCTTCGACCCAATCTTTAACGGACTTGCAATATCCCTCATATTCGGAACGATAGGTTCAACGACGCTAACACTCGTTCTTATACCTGTAATGTATTACGCTTCAAAGATTAAGAGAATGCCTCCCGAAGCATGCCCCACACCCGAGATGATAAAGAGGGACCTAATGGCGGATTAAGGCCTTTCCCTCTTCTAAAAACTTTTTTATAATTAAATGAACTTAAAATTTGATAGGAGGTGAAAAAGGCTTGGTTACGGTGATAGTGAACGAAGGAGAACCTATAGAAAAGGTGTTAAAGAGGTTCAAGTCCAAGGTTGAACAGGAGCAGATTTTAACGGAGTTAAAAAGAAGGGAACACTACGAACCACCCAGTGAGAGGAAGAAAAAGAGGGAAAGGAACAGAAGGAAGAAGATACTAAAGGCTCTAAAGAAGCAACAACAGCTCATTTAAATATCTCAAGGGCTGGGTTTACGGGGAGTTCCCCGTATCTCGCCCCTTCTACTACAACCTTTCTTCCTTTAATCTTTATCCTGTTTTCTGCGAACCACTGAACTGTCTGAGGGAGTATCTTGTGTTCCAACTTAAGAATTCTCCCGGAAAGGGTTTCCTCCGTATCCTCGGGAAGAACCGGAACAACGGCTTGAACTATGACTGGACCCCCGTCAACGCTTTCATCAACTATGTGAACGGTACAACCCGAGAACTTGGCTCCGAACTCCAAAGCCTGCCTCTGAGCGTTCAAACCCTGAAAAGCCGGTATTAAAGAAGGATGGATGTTTATAACCCTATTTGGGAAATATTTTAGAAAGTTTCCCGAAAGTATTCTCATAAACCCTGCAAGAACAACAAGCTCAACTTTTTTCCCTTTCAGTATTTCTGCTATCCTTTCCTCAAACTCCCTCTTACTTTTGAAGCTTTTTCTCTCAACAACTTCGTAAGGGATGTTATGCTTTTTGCACCTCTCAATCGCGTAAGCTTTCGGATTGTCCGAGACAACTATTTCTATGGACGCTTTTACCTTTCCCGACTCTATTGAGTCTATAATTGCCTGAAGGTTGCTACCCCTTCCCGACACAAGAACGCCTATCTTCAACATCTCAATAATTTTAAACTCTTATTTATGAGATACCTCGGACTCTGCACGGACTTATACGAGCTTACTATGGCACAGAGCTACCTATACGAGGGGAAAACGGGGAAGGCGGTTTTTTCTCTTTACATAAGGAAGTTGCCCGAAAGGAGAAACTTCCTAATAAGCGCCGGCCTTGAAACGCTTATAAGGAGGATAGAAAACTTTAAGTTCGGAGATGAAGAGATAAGGTATCTGAGAAGTTTGGGACTATTTAAGGACGACTTCCTTGATTACCTAAAAGAGTTTGAGTTTGACGGAAACCTTTACGCAATACCGGAGGGAAGGATTATTTTCCAAAACGAACCCATAGTTCAGGTTGAGGCGAGTATACCGAAGGCTCAGCTCCTTGAAACAATGGTTATAAACACAATACAGTTTGAGACGATGATAGCCTCAAAGGCTGTAAGGAGTTATCTCGTTGCAAGAGGTAAAAAGCTCGTTGATTTCGGTTTCAGAAGGGCTCACGGACTTGAAGCGGGAATACTTGCAGCGAAGGCTTCCTTTATAGCCGGATTTGACGGAACCTCAAACGTTGAGGCGGGAAGAAGGTTCGGAATACCCGTTGTCGGAACAATGGCCCATTCCTACGTGATGATATTTGAACGTGAAGAAGATGCCTTTAGAGCCTTTGCAAAGCTTTACCCTAATAACGCGATATTCCTCATTGATACCTACGACACAATAGAAGCTGTTAAGAAAGTTGTGAAGCTTGCGAAGGAAGGAGTCCCAACGGTCGGTATAAGAATAGACAGTGGGGATATTGTTAAGCTCACTAAGGAGGCAAGAAGGATACTTGACGAGAACGGCCTTCGGGATGTGAGGATAATTGTGAGCGGAGGAGTTGACGAGTATAAGATAAAAGAGTGGCTCGGGAAGGGTGCACCGATAGATGGCTTCGGTGTGGGAACTAAGTTCATAACCTCAGCGGATGCTCCCTACTTTGATATAGCCTACAAGCTCGTTGAGTATGAAGGGAAACCTAAGTATAAACTCAGTCCGGGAAAGAAAACATTTCCCTACAAAAGACAGGTATACAGGTATTATGAGGGGGGTAAGATGGTCTACGACGAAACTGTAAAATGGGAAGAGGAGAGGGAGGGAGAGAAACTCGTAAAGCTATATGTGGAAAACGGAAGACTTAAGGAAAAGCTACCGAGCCTTAAGGAAATAAGGGAAGTTGTTATGGAAGAGCTTGATAAACTCCCCGGGGAGTTCAAAGACATAGAAAGGCGTTGTGAGTATGAGGTTAAGATTTTATAATTAATTATTCGGTAGGAAGGGTGGCCGAGCGGTCGAAGGCGCGGCGCTGGAAACGCCGTGTGCCCCGTTTGGGGCACCGAGGGTTCGAATCCCTCCCCTTCCGCCATACTCCCCATGAAGGTAAGAATAGGAACGAGAAAGAGTAAGTTAGCCCTGTGGCAGGCGAACTACGTAAAGGAGTTTCTTGAAAAGTATTGGGGTGTTGAGGTTGAGCTTGTAAAGATAACAACCACGGGGGACAAGATAAAGGACGTTCCCCTTGCAAAAATAGGAGGGAAGGGACTTTTCGTTAAGGAGATAGAGAAGGCTCTCCTTGAAGGTGAGATTGACCTCGCTGTCCACTCTCTCAAGGACGTTCCCATGGTGATACCCGGAGGTCTTACCCTCGGTGCTATAACAAAAAGGGAAACCCCTTACGACGTTCTCATATCGAGAAACGGAAAAAAACTTTCTGAGCTTCCCGAAGGTTCAAAGGTGGGAACATCATCCCTAAGGAGACAGGTTCAGATAAAGAAAAAGAGAAGGGATCTGAAAGTAGAAGTTCTCAGGGGAAACGTTGACACAAGAATGAGGAAACTAAAAGAGGGCTTATACGATGCCATAGTTCTTGCCTATGCGGGTGTAAAGAGAATGGGCTTTGAAAACGAGATTACCGAAATTCTCTACGACTTTATCCCTGCGGTGGGTCAGGGAAGCCTTGCGATTGAGATAAGAGAAGGGGACAAAAGGGTTGAGGAGTTAATAAAACCCTTAAACCACAATGAAAGCTATATATCCGCTTTGTGCGAGAGGGCGTTCCTCAGGGAGCTTGAGGGAGGCTGTCAAGTTCCCATAGGAGCCTTTGCAACCGTGGAAGGGAAAGAAGTAAAACTGAGGGCTTTCATCTCTGACCTTGAAGCGGAAAGATTTATAGAGGGCGAGGAAAGAGGAAGGGTTGAGGAAGCAGAAGAGGTAGGAAAAAGGCTTGCCCGCAAACTTCTAAAAGAAGGGGGAGAGGAAATACTCAGGGAGATATACTCCCGATGAGGTTCTTAGGATTTGAGGTTCTTCCTCCCGAGGAGAATATGAGAAAGGATGAGGAGCTCCTTTTTAGTCTTGAAAGGGGTGAAATAGAACCTTCCTTCAGGATATACGAATGGAGTGAGGTATGCGTAAGCATAGGAAGAAATCAGAAGGAAAAAAACTTTCCCGTAAAGGTTGTAAGGAGACCTACGGGAGGTGGTGCACTCCTCCACGGTTGGGACGTAAGCTTCTCCATCGTAGGATACAGAGATGGAAAATCCCCGCTCAGGATTTATAGGGAGTTTTCCCGGATATTAATAGAAATCTTTGAAATTTTGAGAATAAGGGTATTTCTTGAAAGGAATAAATCTTATAATATGTGTGAATACTTTTGTTTCTTCTTTCCAACCTTCGGTGAGATAAAGACAGAGGAAGGGAAAAAGCTTGTTGCTATTGCTATGAGAACCCTTAAGAGGAGTTTCCTCATACACGGAAGTGTTTATAAATACTTTGATTATGAAGAAGCCGGAAAGATTTTAGGTATTAGTTCAAGAAGTTTAAAGGAGCGTATAACCTCTTTACGGGAACTCGGAATTAGTTCTGAGGAATTTAAAAAATTACTCTGTTCTTACCTTCCTTCTTTGCTTCGTAAAGCTTTTCATCCGCACAATTGATGTAATCCTCGGGAGACTTATCTCCCGTGTATATATCGCTACATACACCTATGCTAACCGTTATACTTATCTTCTTTCCTTCACACTCAACCTCGGTATGTTCCACAGCTTTTCTTAATTTCTCAAGAATTTTCACAGCATCCTCAAGACTCGTTGAAGGCAAAAGAACTAAAAACTCCTCACCACCATAGCGGAAAATGTAATCGGACTTTCTCATGTTCTTCCTTATAATTTTTGCAACGTTTTTAAGAACACAGTCCCCTACAAGGTGTCCGTAGGTGTCGTTTATCTTTTTAAAGTTGTCAAGGTCTATTATGGCCACCGAGAAAGGCATCTCTGTATACATAGATAGTTCAAGAATGTCTTCAAATACGGGTATAAGGAACCGCCTGTTCAGAAGTCCCGTGAGCGGGTCCCTCTTTAGCTGCTCGGAAACTTCCTTCAGCCTTACCGCGGAAAGAAGAGAAATAAGAGCGTATGAGTTCTTAACACAGATTTGGTAATAGAAGTATGCACTTATGTAATTTTCTTCTTTCAAGGATTCGTAAAATTTTTTTGCGAGTATATGAACTCTTTTATGGGTTTCGAGAATTTCTCTCAGAAATTTTTCCCTTAACCTGCCCTTTTTCAGTTTTACTAAATCCCTCCAGAGGGGACAGTTTCTGTAATCAAGGTTAACAGAAGGTTCGTAAGAGAGACTTATTACGTCCCTGAGAAAATGTATAGTCCATAAAAGCTTACTTTTTATATATCTCTCTTTTCTTGAATCCTTCAGAAGCTCTTTTATTAGTAGCTTTTCAAACACGTATTTATCTTTTTTCGCCTCACTAACTATAAATTCCTTTGAAGCTTCGTTTAC
>NZ_JBSLZM010000053.1:0-39504 GCF_056494385.1 Aquifex sp.
AGTTTCTCCTTTCGGAATAGATAAGTGATTATTAAGAGAGGAATGAGAATATATCCCGAACCCAGATAGGAAAAGTAGTAAAAAAACTTATTGAAGAAGGGATTATCAATATCGTTTATCAACCTGAAAAGATAAATATTTAACTCAAAGTTTTCTATTACCATCTCAAAAACTCTTCCAGTATATCTTCCTTTCGCTTATTTCTTCTAAGGTAGTTCACAACATACTTGCCTATTATGTCCAGTTCAACGTTCATTAAGTCCCCAACCTTTTTAAACTTCAGGTTAGTGTTGTTATAGGTGTGTGGAACTATGTTTATGTAAACACTTTTTCCCTTTACGTAGTTAACCGTCAAGCTTATCCCGTCAAGGGCTACAGAGCCCTTCTCCACAATAAAGCTCCTGGCTTCTTCCGGTATATCAACCACCAGTTCGTAATGCTCTCCGAGGAATTTCAAGCTCCTTATAGGAGCTGTGAAGTCAACATGTCCCTGAACTATGTGTCCACCTAATCGGTTTCCGAGTTTTAGTGCTCTTTCAAGGTTGACGTAATCTCCTTTTTTCAAAAGGCCTAAATTCGTCCTTTTCAGGGTCTCCGGGGATACGTCAAAGGAGAGAAGTCTGTTTCCTATTTTCACAACTGTGAGACACGCACCGTTAACCGATATACTGTCCCCTACCTTTACATCATTAAAACTACTCTCAACGGTAAGAACCGCTCCTTTTGAGCTTAGCTTTATATCTAAAACTTTTCCTACTTCCTCAACGAGTCCCGTAAACATCTCAGATGGCAAGTCTCATGTTTATTCTGTACGCTTCTCTGTCTATGGGCTTATACTCCTTAGCTTTTTCAAAGTCTTGTATGTAGAACTTTCCTTTTTCATACGCCACATACCCCGAACGTTCACCGGCTATAAGACTTTCGTAAGCGACTATTCCGAACTTAGTTCCCATCATTCTGTCGTAATGGGTGGGAGAGCCTCCCCTTTGAATATGTCCAAGAACCGTTGACCTTATCTCTCCGTACTTCCCACCTATCTTTTCAAAAAGATACTTCTCAAGCTCATTAGCTTTTCCGTATCCCTCCGCGAGGACGATAATGAAGTGGAGCTTTCCCATAGACTTCGCCTTTTCTATCTCTTCAGGAATTTTATCCCTCGGGAACTTCTCCTCGGGAATTAAGATGAGCTCAGCCCCCGTGGCAAGACCAACCTCAAGGGCTATAAATCCCCTGTTCCTTCCCATAACCTCAACGATGAATATTCTTTCGTGGGAGCTTGCTGTGTCCCTTATCTTGTCAACCGCCTCAACTGCGTTTCTTACGGCAGTGTCATATCCTATGCAGTATTCCGTTCCCCCGACGTCGTTATCAATAGTGCAGGGGATACCTATCACGGGCATTCCTGTTTCTTCCGCTATTACCCTTGCTCCCTCAAGGCTTCCCTCCCCACCAAGAACTATTAGTGCATCTATCTCCTTTTCCTTTAGATTTCTGTATGCTATCTCCCTGTATTCAAGCTTTTTAAATCTTTCCTCACGGGAAGATAGGAGTATTGTTCCTCCTCTTCCCAAAATTCCCCCTACGTCCCTGCTCGTTAGTTTTATAAAGTCTCCTTCTATCAGTCCCCTGTACCCTCTTCTTATTCCTATTACTTCGTTCCCCTCCCTTTCGGCATACCTTACAATCGCACGAATAACGGGATTCATACCAGGGGCATCACCTCCGGAGGTTAAAATTCCTATCCTCATACCTTTACTCCCACCTTCTCTCTCAGTTCTCTAGCCATATCAACCATATTCCTGAGTGCGGGAATAACCTCTTCCCACCTTCTCGTTTTGAGTCCACAGTCGGGATTTACCCAAAGGAGCTCCTTGGGAAGAACTCTCATAGCTCTCGTCATTATTAGCTTCATCTCTTCTTTTGTAGGAATTGCAGGAGAGTGTATATCGTATACCCCTATTCCTATCTGCCTGTCCCAACCCTTAAATTTTTCGAATACTTCTATTATCTCTCCCTTGCTTCTTGAGGCCTCTATTGAGATGACGTCAAAGTCCATCTCGTAGATGTATTCAATTATTTCGTTAAACTCGGAGTAGCACATATGGGTGTGTATCTGGGTTTCGGGCTTTGCCCTTGAAGCAAGCCTGAAGGCCTTTATAGCCCAGTCGAAGTATTCGGGCCAATCTCTCTTTTTCAATGGTGCACCTTCTCTGAATGCAGGTTCATCAATCTGGATTATCTTTATTCCTGCATTTTCAAGGTCCTTTACTTCGTCCTGGAGTGCTAAAGCTATCTGGTAGGCTATCTCCCTCTTGGGTATGTCCTCCCTGTAGTAGCTCCAGTTAAGGATGGTTACGGGTCCCGTAAGCATTCCCTTCACGGGCTTTGAGGTAAGGGATTGGGCGTAGGTTATCTCCTCAAGGGTCATAGGATTGGGTCTTGATACGTCTCCGTAAATTATAGGAGGTCTGTAAACCCTTGAACCGTAAGAGAGAACCCAACCGTGTTTTGTAGTCGCTATTCCATCAAGCTTTATAGCAAAATACTCAACCATATCGGAACGCTCAAACTCACCGTGAACGAGAACGTCAAGTCCTATATCTTCCTGAACTTCTATAGCATATTTAATTTTCTGCTTTATGAACTTCTTGTACTCCTCTTCCGTAATCTTTCCGTTTCTGTATGCGGTTCTCATTCTTCTTACGTCTTCCGTTTGGGGGAAAGAACCTATCGTTGTTGTTGGAAATAGGGGGAGCTTAAGGATTTCCTGCTGAATTTTATCCCTTTCCTTATAGGGAACTTCCCTCCTGAAGTCCTCTTCTCTGAGGGAAGCTATCCTCTTTTTAACTTCGGGATTTTCCGCATAAACTGCGGTCATAACCTTCTCGGACTCTTCCGCTTCCCTCATTGCCTCTTCCTTCCCTTCAAGAGCTTCTTTTATGAGTTTAAGTTCCCTTAGCTTTTCCTTTGCGAAAGCGAGCCTCTCTTTTAATCCTTCGGGGAGTTCGTCTTCCGGCTCAACGCTTACGGGAAGGTGGTAAAGGGGTTGGGCATTTGAAATTACAAGGTTTTCCGAAATCTTAAGGAGCTCTTCAACCTGGTTTAACTTTTCCCTAAGATTTGCCCTCCAAGGTTGGCGTCCGTTTATTACACCTGCTATGAGCTCCTTGTCCTTCGGGAACCCTTTTTCCCTCAGGTTTTTCAGGTTTTCCTCATTTGAGACGAGGTCCAAGTGAAGGGCTTTTACGGGAAGTTCAAGAAATTTATCGTAGTCGGAAACGGAATCGTAATAGGTGAGTATCCCTATATCAAGGCCAACTTTTGAGAGCTCTTCATATATTTTCTTCACAAGCTCCCACTCGTAGTTTTCCATGTCTGTAACGAGCGCAGGCTCCTCAAAGTGAACCCTTTCCGCTCCTGTTTCTTTAAGCGTTCTTAGAACCTCTGCGTATACGGGTATTAAGGCATATGCAAACTTGTTTAATCTCTCTTCGTCCTCTATTTTTTCCATAAGAATTACGGGAATACCTTCTTCTTCAATCCTTTTGGGAGCTTTTGAGAGCTTAAGGAAGGTGTATAGACCTACAATATGGGGAACCGTGTTTATTCCCTTTTCCTTGAAGAATTTATACTCCTCAAGGGGTTTGTTTACCAAGAGCTTGAAGTTTTCTCCCTCAAGCTCGGGAACGAGATAGTGGTAGTTTGTGTTAAACCACTTAGTAAGCTCAAGAGCGTTTTTTCCCCTTGCCATCTCAAAGTAAGTTTCAAGTCCCTTATATTCACCAAAGCGAGAGGGAATAGCACCTACCATAACCGCTGTATCAAGCATAAAGTCGTAGTAGGAAAGCTCGTTTGATGGAATTATCTCTACGTTTTCCCCGTAGGCTTCCGCTCTTTTAAGGTTAAGTTCTTCCATGCCCTTATTTAACTCTTCCTCGGTTATGTTTCCCTTCCAGAAGCTTTCAAGAAGCTTTTTGAACTCTCTTTTTTCTCCGAGTTTCGGGAAACCGAAAGCAAATGTTCTTAGCATTCCTCTCCTCCTTTGAATTCTACCTATTATATTTCTTAAAATATCTTTTATGAAAAGGGATTTCGTTGACCTTTGGGACCTCACTCCCGAAGAGGTAAACCTGATACTCAAGAAAACACTGCGGGTAAAAAAGGGAGAGGAAGAGCTCGGAAAACCCCTAAGCGGTAAAAGTTTTGCTTTAATATTTACAAAACCTTCAACGAGAACCCGTGTATCCTTTGAAGTAGGTATTTATCAGCTCGGCGGTAACGCTATGTTTTTTCAGGAAAAGGAACTCCAGGTCTCAAGGGGTGAGGACGTAAAGGATACCGCAAGGACCTTATCAAGGTACGTTGATGGGATAATCGTTAGAAACCACTCACACGCGTGGTTAAATGAACTTGCAAAATACTCAAGCGTTCCCGTGATAAACGCTCTCACGGAGCGTTCTCATCCCTGCCAGATTTTGAGTGACCTTTTTACTTTATACGAGACCTTCGGTGATGAAATGAAGAGAATTAAGATTGCTTACGTAGGGGACGGGAATAACGTATGCAACACCCTTATGGTGGGTGCAGGAATGGCAGGTCTCAAACTCTTTGTTGCCACCCCGGAAGGTCACGAACCGAGTAGTTATTACTACAAGAAAGCTCTTGAGTTTGCAAAGGATACA
Organism: Aquifex sp.; assembly: GCF_056494385.1. Classification (NCBI taxonomy): domain Bacteria; kingdom Pseudomonadati; phylum Aquificota; class Aquificia; order Aquificales; family Aquificaceae; genus Aquifex; species Aquifex sp. The sequence goes on from NZ_JBSLZM010000053.1 coordinate 4,683, forward strand.
GGTGGAGAAGTTGAGCTAACAAACGACCCAACGGAAGCGGTAAAAGATGCGGACATCGTTTACACGGATGTATGGGTAAGCATGGGGGAAGAAGGGAAGAACCTTGAGGTTTTTAAACCCTTTCAGGTAAACCAAGGTCTACTATCAAAGGCTAAAGATACCGTTAAAGTTATGCACTGTCTTCCCGCAAAGAAGGGACAAGAGATAACCGAGGACGTCTTTGAGAAGAATGCGGACTTTATATTTACCCAAGCGGAAAACAGGCTTCACACTCAGAAAACACTCATGGCATTCCTGTTTAAAGGACTTCAAGCTTAGCCTTTAATGCTCCCGCCGCCTTTATCGCCTGCAAAACTTGAATTATCTCCCTCGGCGTTGCCCCTATTTTATTTAAAGCGTTGACAAGCTCAGAAACGGTAGCTCCCTTTATCTGAACAAGCCTCCTTTCCTCCTCCTTTACCTCTATCTCAGTTCTGGGTAATACTTTCGTTTCTCCGGGAGAGAGAGGAGGAGGCTGGGATACAACAGGTCTTTCGGTTATCTTTATAACCAGTGAGCCCACAGCGACAGCTACGGGCTCTATTGTGACATTTCCACCGAGAAGAACAATTCCCGAACGGCCGTCTATTATCACCTTTGCTACACTTGAGGTTTTAACTTCTATATTCTCAAGTTTAGCTATAAAGTCAACGGGGTTTATACCTTCGGGTATTTTCACCCTTATTGTTGCACTGTCAACAGCAGTTGCGAGCTTCTTTCCGAAGAAGTCGTTAATAGCATCCTGAACGTTCTTAGCGGTTGTAAAGTCCGGTTCATCAAGGTATACGTTCACTTCCTTAAGGTCAAAAGAAAAAGGTAAATCCTTCTCAAGTATAGCACCGTTAGGAATTCTCCCTACCGTAGGTACGTTTTTCACTTGAGCCGCACCTCTTCCCCTTGCTTCGTATCCTCCTACTATTACCTGACCCTGGGCTATCGCGTATATCTTTCCGTCAGGTCCTCTTAAGGGTGTCATAAGAAGTGTTCCTCCCTCAAGACTCTTAGCGTCACCTATTGAGGAGACTTCAACGTCAAAGCGCATTCCGGCCTTTGCATACGGGGGGACCTTTGCGGTAACCATAACCGCAGCTACGTTCTTAACAGTTATCCTTCTCGGGTCAACGGGAATACCCATTCTCCTCAGCATGTTTGCGAGACTTTGAACCGTAAACTGGGTAGCTTTCCCATCCCCCGTTCCTTTTAGTCCCACAACGAGACCGTATCCTATAAGGTAGTTATACCTGTTTCCTTCTATGCTTGCTATGTCCTTTATCCTTACACCGAAGGTGAAGGAGATAAAAAGCATTAAAAGGGAAAGATTAAAGAAAAGATTTTTGCCAGCCATCCCGGTTCCCCTCCGCTTACCAGATATCCTTTGCCTTCAAAGAATATTTCCATATCCGCTATCTTATCGCTCGTTACTGTATTTGACGAGTCAATATCCTCCTGCCTTACTATACCCCTTAAGACGAACTCCCTTTTTACTCCGTTTACCTCAATATACTTTTTAGCCTCTATTAACATAGTTCCGTTCGGAAAAACCTTTAAAACTCTACCCGCAAGGGTTGTTGTTAGGATACCGCTTTGTTGATACTTACTCCCTGCTTTTGAAGAAAGAGAAGCCTTTCCTTGTGCTCCTAAGTTTTTCAAGGTTGCGGGGTGAACCCCGAAGAAGGAGGTTATAGCGTTTGAGAAAGAAGAACTCCTTCCTATATTTGAAGAAACCTGTTCTATAGCGTTTACACTCTCAATTACGCGAACGTATATTACGTCACCGACCTGCGAAGCTCTTACAGAGCCATACAGATATGCATCCGAGGGTGTTCTGTAAAGGCTTCCCTTTGCCGGCTTTGGTATCTCGTAGTTTCCGGGAAAACTGTGGGTGTATTTATGTTTCTTCTCCGCTTTTGTTGAACATGAAACAAGGATAATAAGGAGGATTAACCAAAAAGTCATCTTTTATAAAGAATATAGCAACCTTGCTAAATTTTTGCTATAATTATGAAGCCATAATGGAAATACGCCTTGAGGGTAAGGTTTCTCTTGTAACCGGTTCAACACGGGGAATAGGAAAGGCCATAGCCGAAAAGCTCGCCTCCGCAGGAAGTAACTTAATTATAACAGGGAGGGACCAAAGCAAAGCCCAAGAAGTTGCAAGGGAAATTAAAGAGAAGTTTTCCGTTGAAACCCTCGGCTTATCAATGGATGTCGGAAATCCCGAGAGTGTAAAAAAGGCCTTTGACGAGATAAATAAAACCTTCGGCGGTGTTGACATACTTGTGAATAACGCAGGCATAACCAGGGATAAGCTCTTTATGAGAATGAATCTTGAGGACTGGGAAGAAGTAATAAGAACAAACCTTACGGGTGCTTTTCTCGTTACCCAGCAAGCTATAAAGAAGATGATAAAGCAGAGATGGGGAAGGATTATTAACATATCCTCGGTAGTAGGATTTATAGGAAACGCAGGCCAGACCAATTACGCTTCGACGAAAGCGGGACTAATAGGTTTTACGAAGTCCCTTGCAAAAGAGCTTGCTCCCAGGAACGTCCTCGTTAATGCGGTTGCTCCGGGCTTTATAGAGACCGATATGACCGCGGTTTTATCCGAGGACATAAAGAAGAAGTATAAGGAGCAGATACCTCTCGGGAGGTTCGGAAGTCCCGAGGAGGTTGCAAACGTAGTTTTATTTTTATGCTCCGATATGGCGAGTTATATAACCGGCGAAACAATACATGTAAACGGAGGAATGTTTTAAAAAGGAGGTAAGGTATGAGCTTGGAAGAGAGGGTTAAGGAGATTATTGCCGAGCAATTAGGAGTTGAGAAGGAGAAGATAACGCCCGAGGCTAAGTTCGTTGAAGACCTCGGAGCGGACTCCCTGGACGTTGTTGAACTTATTATGGCCTTTGAAGAAGAGTTCGGTATTGAGATTCCCGACGAGGATGCGGAAAAAATACAGACCGTCGGAGACGTTATTAACTACCTTAAGGAAAAGGTAGGAGGATGAGGAGAAGGGTAGTTATAACGGGTATAGGTGCGGTGACACCCATAGGAACGGGTGTTAAAAAGTTTTGGGAAAACCTCGTTAAAGGCGTAAGCGGGGTAGACCGTATAAAGAGCTTTAATCCCGACGATTACGGAATTCCCGTTAAGATTGCCGCTGAAGTAAAGGATTTTAAACCCGAAGAGTTTATGGACAAGAAGGAGGCTCGGAAGGCCTCCCGTTTTGTTCAGTTTGCCATAGCGGCGGTAAAGGAAGCCCTTGAAGATAGCGGACTGCTTGAAAGTGAATACGACCCCTACAGGGTAGGGGTTATCATCGGAACGGGAATAGGGGGACTGAAGGACATAGAGGACCAGACACTAATCCTTAAGGAAAAGGGTGCAAGAAGGGTTTCCCCTTTCTTCATTCCCTATGGAATTTCCAACATGGCCTCAGGTCTTGTTGCCATAAGGTGGGGATTTAAAGGTCCGAACTACTGCGTTACCTCTGCTTGTGCTACGGGAAACCACGCCATAGGTGACGCATTCAGGCTTATACAGAAAGGAGACATCGACGTTGCCATAGCCGGAGGAACGGAAGCGGCAATAACACCCCTGGGTGTCGCAGGATTTGCGTCTATGAAAGCCTTATCAACGAGAAACGACGAACCTCAAAAGGCATCAAGGCCCTTTGACAGGGACAGGGACGGTTTCGTTATGGGAGAGGGTGCGGGTATACTCATCCTTGAGGAATACGAAAGGGCTAAAAAGAGGGGGGCAAAGATATACGCCGAGCTCGTGGGATACGGGGCAACCGATGACGCTTATCACATAACCTCACCCCACGAGTGTGGAGAAGGAGCTTACGAGTGTATGAGGTCGGCTCTGGAAGATGCAGGGATAAAACCCGAAGAGGTTGATTACATAAACGCTCACGGAACGTCAACACCTCTTAACGATAAGACGGAAACAATGGCCATAAAACAGCTCTTCGGTGAACACGCGTATAAGCTTAAGATATCTTCAAACAAGTCCATGATAGGACATCTTCTCGGGGCTGCCGCAGCAGTTGAGGCGGTTGCAACCGTGAAAACCATAGAAACAAACATAATACCTCCTACAATAAACCTTGAGAATCCGGACCCGGAGTGTGATCTTGATTATGTCCCGAACAAGGCAGTTGAGCATCCAGTAAGAGTAGCCCTATCAAATGCCTTCGGTTTCGGAGGAACGAACGCTACCCTCGTATTTAAGAAACCGGAAAGATGAGGTTAATCCTTGCTTCCTCTTCTCCCCGCCGTATAGAGATTCTTTCCTTACTTGGTTTGGATTTTGAAGTAATTCCGGCCAAGATAGAGGAGAAACCGATTGAGGGAAGGCCTATTCTTACAGCGAGAAAGCTATCAAGGGAAAAAGCCCTGTCCGTTTGGAATAGATACAAGGAAGCTATTGTTATAGGTGCGGATACGCTCGTATTTCTGGGAAACGAGATTATAGGAAAACCGAAGAACGAGGAAGATGCAAAAAGGATACTTAAAAGGCTTTCGGGAAGATGGCACGGCGTCGTTACCGCGGTCTCAATTATATCAAAAGGAAAGAAGCTAACTTTTCACGACGTTGCACGGGTAAAGTTCAGGGAGCTTACCGAGAAGGAGATAGAGGACTATATCAGGAGCGGTGAACCCCTTGATAAAGCGGGAGCTTACGGAGTTCAAGGTTTTGGGGCGGTTATCGTTGAAAGGATACAGGGGAACTTCTATACGGTTATGGGTCTCCCTGTTGTTAAGGTCTACAAAGCTCTAAAGGGCTTCCTCTATAATACCTCCTCCTAAAAGCGTATCACCGCCGTAGAAAGCTATTACCTGTCCGGGGGTTATTCCTCTTACATCCTCTTTAAACTTCACTACGTATCCGTTCTCAGTCCTCGTTATCTCCTCCACGGGAACCGGAGTATGTCTGTATCTTATCTGAGCTGAAACATCTTTCCACTTTTCTATAGGAACGTGAAAGTTTATATCCTTCACGAGAAGTTTATCGTTGTAGAGGTATTTTTCCTCACCTACTACGACGGTATTCGTTTCGGGTTGAATATCAATTACGTAAAGGGGCTTTCCGTAGGATATACCGAGTCCTCTTCTCTGACCTATAGTGAACCTGTATATTCCCTCGTGTTTTCCGAGTATTTTCCCCGAAACGTGCCTTATAACGCCTTTTCTTTTTCCTACAATTTCCTCAAGATACTCTCCCGGTGACTTTCCCATAAGGAAGCAGACCTCTTGGGAGTCTTTCTTCCTGGCAACTTCAAGGCCATACTTCTCAGCTATCTTCCTTACCTCCTCCTTTGTAAAATCTCCAAGGGGAAAAAGTAAAAGCTCCAAATCCTCTTTTCTTACAAGGGATAAGAAGTATGTTTGGTCTCTTCTTCTGTCCTTTGGTCTCTTTATAACGTGACCGAGATTTTCATCCTTCTCAATCTTTGCGTAATGTCCCGTGGCAAGCTTGTCTATATCCGCAACGTTCTTAAGGTATCTTGCGAAAAATCCCGTCTTTACATCCCTGTTACATACAGCACAGGGGTTCGGTGTTCTTCCCTTCAGATACTCATCAACGAAGTAGTCTATAACCTTTGTCTTAAATACTTCCTCCCAGCTAAAGACCAGGTGGGGAATCCCGAGCCTCTTTGCAACTCTTGATGCATCCTGAACGTCCTTGGGTGAACAACAAACGTTGTGAGTTCCGTTAACCTCGCAAGCCTCCACGGTGTGGAATCTCAGGGTTACACCTATTACCTCGTATCCCGCTTCCTTCAAGAGAAGTGCGGTGACGCTACTGTCAACGCCACCGCTCATTCCTACCGCTACCTTCATCAGAAGATTAAATTTAAATAGCTTTAGATAAAATAAACATATGGAAACCTTAAAGGAATGGAACTTTAAACTCAAGCTCGTAAGAACGAGAAGGGGAGCAATACTCCACATAATTGAGCTCGGCAAGAACCATTTTTTCATAGAACAGAATCCATTAAAGGACAGTAAATACGGATACGCATACAGGAAGATTAAACAGAAGTTCCCCGAGTTCTTTATGTTCTGGGAGATAAAGGATAACAAGTATACGGGAAGGCTTCTTGCGGGGGCTATTCTTGAAAAGAAAGAGATTGACGAGTTTATAACGGATATTTTAAAAAGTGAGGAGTATAAGAAATACGAAGATATTCTGGAGAGTATAGAAAATGAGCAAGAAAAGGGAAAGATTGATTGAACAGATAAAGGAGCTCATTGCTAAATACGTTGTTGAGAATGCTCCCCCCGACATAGGAGTGATAAGCATAACAAGGGTTGAACTCACAAAGGACGGAAGCAGAGCAAAGGTTTTTTTCACCGTTATTCCCGAGGATAACTCAGAAAGGGTTAAAAGCTTTCTTGAAGAAAATAAAAGGGATATAACCGAAAGAATAAAAAAACTCAGGATAAAGGTTATTCCTAAACTTGAGTTTGAAGAGGATAAAGAGATAAGGATTATGGAAAAGCTCTGGAATGAGCAGGTATGATGCGGTAATCGTAGGAAGTGGGCCTGCGGGAGCTTCCTGCGGAAAATACCTTGCGGAAAAAGGATTAAAAGTTTTAATTCTTGAGAAGAAGAAACTCCCGAGGTTTAAGCTGTGCGGTGGAGCCCTTTCCTCAAGGTTTTCAAAATATCTGCCTTCCGACTTTAAAACTAAAGTTTTAAACGTAATAAACAAAGGTGTTTTGGGATTCAGAGGAGAAAAATCAACAATTAAAGAAAGTAAAGAGGTGGCTTACATAATTGATAGGTCGGATTTTGACCATTACCTCACTCAAAAGGCTTTATCTTCGGGAGCAGAACTGTGGGAAGAGGTGGAATTTTCGGGATTTTCGGAAGAAAAGGGAAAGATAATCGTCTATACATCAAAAGGAAAGGTTGAAACGGATTTTCTTTTAGGTGCGGACGGCTTTTACAGTAAGGTTTCAAAGCTTATCGGCTACAAAAAAGAGAAATTTTACCGTTCCGTTGAGATTTTAGCGGAAGGGGAGATGGAAAGAGACTCGATAATAATAGAAATAGGTCTCGTTAAAAGGGGATATCTTTGGATTTTTCCGAAGGGTGATTTACTGAATATAGGAGTCGCATCAACGGATAAAGAAAATCTCAATAAAGTTATTGAGGAATACTTAAAAAAACAGGGAAAGGTAAAAGTAAAAAAGCTTTACAAACCCAAGGGATGGTTTATACCCTTTACCGAAAATGAAAAGGACTTACATCTCGGAAGGGGAAGGGTTTTACTTCTCGGTGATGCGGGGAACTTTGTTGACCCCCTTCTCGGGGAGGGTATTTATTACGCATACCTGAGCGGTTTAAAAGCCGGGAAAGCCATACTGGAGAATCCCCAAAATCCTGTAAAGAATTACTCCAAAGAGGTTAGCGATTTACTCTCGGAGTTTATATACGCAGGAAAGATAGCAAGACTTGCTTACAGATTCCAAAAGGTAGCTTACCGCATGGGAGCGGGAAAATCCCTTGAGAAGTATATGGAACTCCTTAAGGGAAGTGAAAACTACAAAAGTTTGTATAAAAGAGGTTGGTTGGATTTTGTGAGGAGTTTTATACTTTCTCTCCTTAGGCTTTAAAATAAAATTCTTTTACTATGGAAGAAATCAAGGAGTACAATCCAAAGGAGATAGAAGAGAAGTGGAGCAGATACTGGATAGAGAAGGCTCTTTACCATGTTGAGAAACCTGAAGTCAAGAAGAAGTTTTCCGTCGTAATACCTCCACCGAACGTTACGGGCTCCCTCCATATGGGACACGCACTTAACGCAACCCTTCAAGACGTTATAGTCAGATGGCAGAGGATGAAGGGAAGACAGTGTGTGTGGGTTCCCGGATTTGACCACGCGGGTATAGCAACCCAATACGTTGTTGAAAAACAGCTCGCAAAGGAAGGAAAGAGCAGGCTTGAGCTCGGGAGGGAGGAGTTTTTAAAGAAGGTATGGGAGTGGGTTCCCGAATCAAGGAACGCAATAAGAACACAGCTCACTAAACTCGGCGTATCCGTTGACTGGAAGAGGGAAAGGTTTACACTCGATGAGGGATTTTCAAGGGCTGTAAGAAAAGCGTTCAGAACCCTATATGAGGAGGGATTAATATACAGGGCGGAGTATATAGTAAACTGGTGTCCGAAAGACTTAACCGCTTTATCGGACCTTGAGGTTGAGTATGAAGAGGAAAAGGGAAACCTTTGGTATATAAAGTATCCCATAGTAGACGAGGAGGGGAAGGAAACCGGTGAGTTTATAACCGTTGCGACAACAAGACCCGAAACCATGCTTGGGGATACAGCGGTAGCGGTAAATCCTAAGGACGAGAGGTATAAACACCTGATAGGTAAAAAGGCTAAGCTCCCCCTTGTTAACTGGGAAAGAAGGGACTTGAAGGGAAATCCCGTTGAAAGTCTAATACCAATAATAGCGGACGAAAGGGTAAAGATGGATTTCGGAACGGGAGCGGTTAAGATAACACCCGCACACGATCCCCTTGACTTTGAAATAGGAAAGACCCATAGTCTACCCTTCGTTAAGGTAATAGACGAAAATGCAAAGATGACGGAAAACGCGGGAGAGTTTAAGGGGCTTGACAGGTATGAGGCTAGAAAGAAAATAGTTGAAAGGCTTGAAAAAGAAGGATACCTTGAAAAAGTTGAGGAAATTGTTCACTCGGTAGGACACTGCTACAGGTGTAAAACCGTAATAGAGCCCCTTGTTTCGGTTCAGTGGTTTGTAAAAGTTTCCGACCCGAGAATAAAGGATACAGCCATAAAGGTGGTGGAGGAAGGAGTAAAAGAAAGGGAGGAAAAGGAGCTTTATATTCAGCTCGTCAAAGCCGAAGAGCTCAGCGTTGTTATCCCTGTAAAGGAAGGTGGAAGGCATACCGTCGTCGTAGTGCTTGATAAGACTGCAAAATTCCTTGCAGGAAAGAGGGAAGGAGAACTCGCATACATCTACTATACAGATGAGGAATCCCTTGAGAGGGCTAAGGAGCTTGCAAAAGAGATTAAAAATTACGAGTTCTTTGTTGCCTACGAAGGAGTTCCAAAAGTAGTCATATTCGGAAACGAACAGTTGCTCGAGCCGGGAACGTATCTCTTTGTTTATGACGGTGAGAAACTTGATATGTATTCCCTGAACGGGAAACCCAAGTTAATAAAAAATCTCGGAAAAGGTGAGGCGGACCTTGAGGTTTCCCAGAAATCTATGAGTGTAAAGGTAGAGAGGATAAAGAAGGTAGAGGAAAGAGAAAAAAGGATAAAGTTTATTCCAGAACACTGGAAGAAGTTTTACCTTGACTGGATGTATAACCTCAAAGACTGGTGTATATCAAGACAGATATGGTGGGGACACAGAATACCCGTATGGTATTGCAAGGACTGCGGAAACGTAAACGTGTTTACGGACGACGACTTTGACAGGGCATACGACAAGATAATATTCAACCTTATTGCGGACGGGAAGATAGAGCAGGAGTTTACACCTGAAGAGGTTGAAAAGGTCTTAAAATCCCCCCACTTCGTCCATCCCGATATGACGGTTCTTGATTTCTACAAGAAGTTTGTTTTTCACAGATATTACAACACCGATATAACCGCGGATTCCCTAAGGCTCTTTTTCACTCAGGACGCAAACCCCATGGCAATGTTAACCCCCGGTGTATCCACGAGAAACCTGTACAGATATGATTCCCAAAAAAAGAAATGGAAAATGGTGTTAAGGTGTAAAAAGTGTCGCTCGGAAAACCTTGAACAGGAAAAAGATGTCCTTGATACATGGTTCTCTTCCGCACTATGGCCTTTCGGTGTCTTCGGGTGGCCCGAACAGACAGAGGATCTGAAGAACCTATATCCAACGGACCTTCTCGTCACCGGGTTTGACATCATATTCTTCTGGGTTGCGAGAATGATTATGATGGGAACCCACCTTGCAGGGGATATTCCCTTTTATGACGTTTACGTTCACGCACTCGTAAGAGACAAATACGGAAGAAAGATGTCAAAGACTATAGGAAACGTAATAGACCCTCTTGATATCATAGAGAAATACGGAGCGGACGCACTCAGGTTCACCCTTGCTATACTCACGGTTCAGGGAAGGGATATAAAACTCGCAGAGGAAAAGTTTGAGGGTTATAAACACTTCGCTAACAAGATATGGAACGCCTCAAGATACGTCCTTATGAACACACCCGAGGATATAATAGCGAGAATCCCATACATGGCTCCCCTCAAGCCTGAAGACAAATGGATAATAACGAAACTAAACGAGACTGCTCAAGAGGTAAACGAAGCTCTATCGGAATACAACTACTCCCGTGCAGCTCACGCAATTTACGAGTTCCTATGGAGTGATTACTGCGACTGGTATATAGAGTTCACAAAAGAAAGAGTTTACAAGAAAGCTCCGGAAGACAACGAGGAGGAAAAGGCGAGGATAGAAAACGAAAGAACAACAGCCATTTACACCCTCTTATATGTTCTTGAGAAAGCCCTTAGAATACTCCACCCGTTCATGCCCTACATAACGGAAGAGATATGGCACAAACTCCCGAATGCTGAAGGGGAAAGCATCTCCCTTACGGAGTTCCCCGAAAAGAACGAAGAGGAGATATACGAAGAAGATAAAAAGAAGATTGAGAGATTAAGAGAGATAATAACAGCCATCAGGTCTCTTCGCTCCGCCCTCCAGATAAAGCCCTCCGCAAAGGTAAAGGCTTCCTTCAGAACGGAAAGTGAGTTCTCAAAAAAGGTAATAGAGGAGTTCAAGCACCACATACTCAATCTCGCAAGGCTTGAGAGCTTTGAGGAAGTAAGTGAAAGACCCGAAAAAACCGTTGCAACATTCTCAAGGGATACAGAGGTATACCTCCACATAGAAGGACACGTAAATCTTGAGGAACTCCTATCCTCTTATGAGAAAAAGAAGGAAAAGCTTATGAAGGAGCTTGAGAGAGTAAATAAGAAACTATCAAACGAGAACTTCCTCAAAAAAGCACCCGTTGAGGTAGTTGAGAAGGAAAAACAGATAAAGGAAGAGCTTGAAAGCGACCTTAAAAAGCTTGAGGAGATACTGAAAGTTCTCAAAGGCTGAACTTTTCCCCTTTTTCTTCCTAATTTAATACCTTATGTTCGTCAGAATTTTACCGCCCGAGGTAAGAAGAAAGATTGCAGCGGGGGAAGTTATAGACGCCCCCGTTGATGTTGTAAAAGAACTTATAGAAAACTCCCTCGATGCAAAAGCGACAAAACTTGAAATTGAAGTAGTAAAAGGAGGTAAAAGACTTATCAGAGTTAAGGATAACGGAATAGGTATCCACCCGGAGGATATAGAAAAGGTCGTCCTCTCGGGAGCTACGAGCAAGATTGAAAAGGAAACAGACCTGCTAAATATAGAAACATACGGCTTCAGAGGAGAAGCACTTTACTCCATCTCAAGTGTTAGCAAATTCAGACTAAGGTCAAGGTTTTACCAGGAAAAGGAAGGAAGAGAGATAGAAGTTGAAGGGGGAACGCTAAAAAGCGTAAGAAGAGTGGGAATGGAGATAGGAACGGAGGTGGAAGTATACGATTTATTCTTTAACCTCCCTGCGAGAAAGAAGTTTTTAAGAAAGGAAGATACCGAAAGAAAAAAGATAACCGAGCTCGTAAGAGAGTATGCGATAACAAATCCTGAGGTTGAGTTTATATTATTTTCCGAAGGAAAACAAACCATAAACCTGAAAAAAAAGGACATAAAGGGAAGAATTGAAGATGTCTTTGAAGTTCAGTTTGAAGAATTAGAAACAGAAAAGGAAGGAATAAAGGTAAAGTGTTTTATTTCAAGAAACCAAAAAAAAGGAAAATACTACATCTTTGTAAACTCAAGACCTGTTTATAACAAAAACCTGAAAGAATACGTAAGGAAAACCTTCGGTTATAAAACTATGGTTGTTTTATTTATAGAAATCCCTCCTTTTCTCGTTGACATTAACATCCACCCTAAGAAAAAAGAGGTAAAGTTCTTAAAAGAAAGAAAAGTTTACGAACTAATAAGGGAGCTGTCGTCAAAAAAACACCCAATCCTCGATATACCTATACTTCGTCAGAAAAGCGAAAGCTATAAACCGACATACGAAGTTATAGGACAGCTTAACGATACTATTATCCTTGTAAGTGATGGAAACTTCTTATACTTCATAGACCAGCATCTTCTTGATGAAAGGATAAACTACGAGAAAAACGGCAATGAGGAAGTCGCCTGCAGAATTTCGGTAAAAGCGGGAGAAAAATTAACAAACGAAAAGATAAAAGAGCTCATAAAGGAATGGAAAAAACTTGATAATCCCCACGTATGCCCACACGGAAGACCCATATACTACAAGGTTCCCTTAAAGGAGATATACGAGAAATTAGGAAGGAGTTTTTAAGGTAAAATTCTATAACAAAATGTTCGGCATTAAGTTTTCCCTTTCCCTTATAGGGATAATAATGTTCCTCGTTACTTTTGCGGATTTCTTTGCACCTTATCCCTATGACCTTCAGAACAGACATGCCCCCTTTCACCCTCCTACAAGAATTCACATATTCAAAGAGGGAAAAATTACGTTTCCATACGTTAATAAGTATGAGCTTGTAGACCCTTTATTTAAGGTTTACAGGGAAAATAAAAAGGTTTCGTGCAGACTTAAGTTTTTCAGTAAAACGGAATTCGGATTTAAGTTCGTAAGCGTTGAAAAACCCTGCAACCTATACCTCCTCGGAACGGACAAGCTGGGAAGGGATGTATTTTCAAGACTTCTTTACGGGGGAAGATACTCTCTCGGAGTAGCCCTCATAGGAACTATCACAACTTTTCTAATCGGTGCCCTAATAGGGGGAATATCGGGCTACTTCGGAGGTTTAACGGACACCATAATAATGAGAACTGCGGAAGTTCTTATGTCCATTCCCGCCTTTTACCTTCTGTTGTCTTTGAGAGCCGTCTTTCCTCTGGAACTCTCTAGCGGGGAGGTGTTTTTAATAATAGTATTCATCCTTTCATTTCTCGGGTGGGCAGGGCTTGCCCGTGTTGTCAGGGGAATGGTTCTCTCTATAAGGGAAAAGGAGTTCGTTCTTGCGGCAAAAACATACGGGGCTTCAACCCTTAGAATACTTTTTAAGCACATTCTTCCCAACACATACTTTTACCTTATAGTTTCCGCGACTATGTCTATCCCCGCCTTCATTCTGGGAGAAGCATCACTCTCCCTCCTAGGACTCGGTATACAGGAACCCGTTCCAAGCTGGGGAAACATGCTCTCGGATGTTAGGAACGTTAACATACTTTCCTCATACCCCTGGCTTGCCTCTCCCGGGATGGCTATATTCCTGACAATTGTAGGTTTTAATATCCTCGGAGATAGCTTACTGAAGAAATACAGACATGAAAGTCAGGGTAAATAAAACGGGAAAACTATTCATCGGAATAACAATTGTTATGGGTGTTGCCGCTGTAAATACTGGAAATAACCTACTCTACCTTATCGTTTCCTATATGCTTTCGGGTATGCTTGTAGCGGGTGTGATATCCATTTACAACCTTAGGAAATTAAGAATAACGGTAAAACTCCCCGAAGAGGTATACGCAGGCATACCTGTAAACGGAAAGGTAGGTGTTAAGAAGGAGGGATATTTTCCCTCCTTTCTCATAAAGATAAGCAACGGATATTCCGAAGTTCTCTTTACAACAGTTGATAAAGACTTTAAGTTCAAGGAAGCAAAGTTTCTTTTTCCCGACAGGGGGTATTATAAGAAGCTAAAGCTTGAAGTGAGTTCGGACTTTCCTTTAGGGATGTTCACAAGGCTATACGAGACGGAAATTGATATAAACCTCTTCGTTTTTCCCAAACCTTTAAAAACAAATCCTGAGGAAGTTATCTTGAAGAATTCAAGGGGAAGGGAAAGCGTAGAAGAGAAGGGAAGGGGAAACGAAGATATAAAGGAGATAAAAGACTACACGAACGAACCCGTAAAGTTAATACATTGGAAGATTTCCGCAAAATACGACGAGCTGAAAGTTAAGGTTATGGAAGGGAAAGAGGAAAAAGCGATTATTCTCAGCCTTGACGCTGTTAAAGGAAACAAAGAAGAGAGATTATCCAAACTTACTTATCTTATAAACGAATACATGAGTAAGGGATATGCTGTGGGTCTTGAGTTGGGAAAAAAGAGGATAAGTCCGTCTACGGGAAGAAATCATAAGCTCAAACTTTTGAAAGAGCTTGCCCTTTATTAATTTCCGTATACTTTCTCCATAAGGCTTCCTTTAACTCATCAAGGCCTTCTCCGGTAAGTGCTGAAATTGCGTAAAACTCGTATCCCATACTTTCGAAGGCTTTTTTGAGCTCATTAAGAAGCCCTTTATCACTAAGAGCGTCTATTTTGTTTGCTACTACTATTTGGGGCTTTTTTGCAAGCTCAGGACTGTACAGGTGTAGCTCCCTGTTAATAGCTTTAAAAGCTTCCAAGGGTTCCCTATCCCTAAAGTCGGATACATCTATTATATGAGCCAAGAACTTTGTCCTCTCTATGTGCCTTAAAAACTCATGGCCGAGCCCCGCCCCCTTATGAGCATCCTCTATAAGACCCGGTATGTCCGCAATAACAAGCCTTCTATCCCAATCAAGCTCCATAACACCGAGGTTCGGTGTGAGAGTCGTAAAGGGATAATCCGCTATCTTCGGATTTGCCCTCGTGAGCTTAGATAAAAGTGTTGACTTGCCAGCGTTCGGAAATCCAACAAGACCCACATCCGCTATGAGTTTCAGCTCAAGTATGATCCACCTTTCCTCTCCCGGCTCTCCCTTTTCAGCATAAGTAGGTGCTTGGTTCGTAGGCGTTGCAAACCTTGCATTCCCCCTTCCTCCCTTTCCTCCTTTAGCAACTACACATCTTTGTCCTTCCTTAACAAGGTCGCATATAACCTCTCCCGTCCGGGCATCCTTTACAACTGTTCCCACCGGAACGTAAATTATTAGATCCTCACCGTTCTTCCCGTGCATCTTCTTTCCTTTTCCGGGTTGCCCGTTTTCTGCTACAAAGTGCTTTTTATACTTAAAGTCAAGGAGTGTATGTTTTGAAGAGGTTGCAACGAGGATAACGTCCCCTCCTTTTCCTCCATCTCCCCCTGCAGGTCCACCTTTTGGTCTATACTTCTCCCTTAAAAAGGCAACCGCTCCGTCTCCTCCTTTTCCGGCCCTTACGTAAATCTTTACCCTGTCAACGAACCTATCCATACCAAAAGATTAAATATATACCCTTTAGTCCCTGAAAGCTTCTTGAAAATCAACGGTTTTAATAACCTTCTATCCACATTTTTTCCACAATTTATCCACAATTCATCCACATTATCCACATAATTTATCCACACGGAACTTTTATCCCTTGATTTTCAAGGAGTTTATAAATACGCATATCTTTACCATAAGTAATTCATAGAACAAAACTTTTAACACATTATGTGGATAAAAAGGGAAGGTATGTGGAAAACTCATAAGTCTTTCATAGAACTTGACAATTTTACAACAGAAAAATTAAGAATTATAAATAACTTATGAAGAGAATGTGGATAAATGTGGATAAGTGCATAAGTGTATCGTAGAACTGAACAATTTAATCAAGGTAAAATTACGTAATATAAATAACTTATGAACAACATGTGAATGAAATGTGGATAAAATTTTCTAAAAACATTGAAAATCAAAGGGGTGTGAATTTATCCACAGGATTTTCACGGCCCTATTATTATTCTTTAAATACAAAATAATAAGTATGGAAATAGATAGAGAAGAAATAGAGAAAAAGGTTAAGGAGCTTGTAGAGCCCGTTATAAAGGGTATGGGGTTTAAGCTATTTGACGTAGAGTTCAAACCCGAAGGAAGGGGATGGGTTCTCAGAATTATAGCGGATAAAGAAGGAGGTATAACCATTAAAGATTGTGAGGAGATTAGTAAAAGGGTAAGTGCACTTCTTGACGTTGAAGACATGATTCCCTTTTCTTATCTGCTTGAGATAAGTTCTCCGGGACTTACGAGACCGCTTACAAAGCTAGAACATTACGATTTTTTCAAGGGAAGACTTGTTAAACTTATCCTTAAAGAACCAATAGGAGGAAAAAGAGAAGTGGTGGGAACTATAGAGGGTGTTAAGAACGGTATAATAGATATTCGCGACAAGGAAAAGGGTGAAGTTCTACACATCCCCTTTTCTGCTATAGCTAAGGGAAGGCTGGAGATAGAAAGATGGTAAAGGGAGCTCTTCAGAAACTGATAGAGCAGGTTGCGGAGGAACATGACCTACCCGAAAAGGTCGTTGAAAAAGCGCTGAAAAATGCGATAGCAATAGCGATAAGAAGGGATAAAAAGATAAAGGACAACATAGAAGTTGAGTTTACGGATGAAGGTATTAAGGTTTATACCGTAAAGAAGAAGGGAAACAAGAAGTTAAAGTTTCCCCTTGATATATCCCCGGAGGACGTCAACAGAATTGCGGCTTTTGCTGCGAAGGAGGAATTCTTAAGGGAGCTTGAAAAAGCTGAACAGGAAAGGGGATTTCTTGAGTTCAAAGAGCTTGAAGGTGAAATCGTTTACGGGATTGTAAGGAAAGCTCTTGAAAACGGCGACGTAATAGTTGACCTCGGTAAAATAGACGCAATACTTCCGAAAAGGGAACAGCTTCCCGGTGAAACGTATAAAACTGGAGATAGGGTAAAAGCTTTACTACTTGAAGTTAAAAAGGTAAGGGGAGAACCCATATTGATTCTTTCACGAACACATCCCAGCTTCCTTAAGAAACTTTTAGAACAAGAAGTTCCCGAAATCAGGGAAGGGCTGATAGAGGTTAAAGCGGTTGCAAGAATACCGGGAGAAAGGGCAAAAGTTGCGGTAGATGCTAAGGAGATGAAGATGGACCCTGTTGGTATAGTTGTCGGGTTAAAGGGAACGAGAATTCAGAAAATATCTGAGGAGCTGGGAGGTGAGAAGATAGACGTAATAAGGTGGAGTGACGATATAGCAGAGCTTATAAGGAGAGCCCTTGCACCCGCACATCCTCAAAAGATTAGGCTCTTCCCTTACGAGAGGAGAGCAGAGGTCGCGGTTCCGGAAGAAGAACTTTCCCTCGCAATCGGAAAGAAAGGGGTAAATGTAAAGCTTGCTTCAAAATTAACAGGGTGGCATATAGACGTATTATCTCTAAAGGATTTTGAGAAACTTGAGGAACTTAGAAAGAAGGACGATGAAGGAAAAAGTGAAGAATCTTCTGAGGCTTAGTATAGAGAAGCTCGTATACGGCGGATACGGATTATCAAGAATAAACGGGAAAACGGTTTTCGTGAGGTTTGCAGCACCTAAGGAGTTAGTTGATGCGGAAGTAATAAAGGAGAAAAAGGATTACTCTGAGGCACTGGTAAAGAAAATAGTTCTATCTTCTCCTTCAAGGCGAGAGGCTCCATGCCCCTATTACGGTATTTGCGGAGGCTGTCAACTCCAGCATATAACTTATGAGGAACAGATAAACTCAAAGAAGAACATACTACTTGAAAGCCTCGAGAGAATAGGAAAGCAGAAGGAAGTTCCCTACAAAGGGGAGATACCTTCAAAAAAGGAGTTCAACTACAGGGTAAGGGTTCAGTTCAAGGTTCAAGAGGGAAAGGTAGGATTCTACAGATGGGATAAGAAAGAGGTTGTAGATATAAAGGAGTGCCTCCTTGCTCACGAAAAGATAAACTCCCTTATACCCTACATCAGGGAAAGTATGAAGGTTATAAAGGACGTTCAAGAGGTTCACGTAAATTACTCTCCGTCTAGAGACGAGGCTACGCTTAAGTTTGTAACGATAACACACACGGAGGAATCTCTACTTGAGAATCTACTTGAGGACGTTTTTCCCTCATGGGTTGTTGGTATAGGGAACTACGGAAGGGTGGGGAACACTCTTGTAAAAAGGTATAAAGTGGGAAGGGAACACATATTTATGGACGCAGGTAATTGGAAATACAGGGTAAGTAATGACAGCTTCTTTCAGGTTAACTACACCCTTTGGGAGGATTTTATAAACTCCGTTGTTGGCCTGAGCGATAAGTTCAAAAAGGCCGCCGACCTTCACGCGGGTGTGGGATTTTTCACGATACCTCTTTCCGAAAAGGGAAACTTCGTTGAGGGGGCTGATGCAAACCCATCCGCTGTAAAAGATGCGGAATACAACGCAAGGTTAAACGGTAGGGATAACGTTGTTTTCACGGAATCAACAGCCTATAAGTATATGAAAAGAAGAGCAGGAGAGATATTTGACCTTATACTCGTTGACCCACCAAGGAGCGGGCTTTTTAAAGAGGAAATAGACCTTCTCATTAAGAACAAGCCTGAGAGGATTATTTACGTTTCGTGTAATCCAACAACCTTTGCGAGGGACGTTAGAATGCTCACAAGAGGAGGTTACAAACTTACTTCCTTAAGGCTTATAGACAACTTTCCTCAAACCTTTCACATAGAGAGTATAGCCCTTCTTGAGCTTTCAGAGTAATTAGGAAACCTGGAACTCTATATAACCTTTTTCAGCCTTTACCGGCTTTACAACCGCTTTTTCCTCGCTCATAAACTGGACGAATCCTTCTATAAGTCCCGCAAGGAAATGAACAACCGGAGAGCCTTCATTTACTTCCCCCCTCATAGCTTCAGTAAACACGTCATTCCTAATTATAAGCTTTCCGTCTTCCGCCTTAATCTCGTCCGCGAATCCAAGTTCTTCCATTATTGATACGGTTCGGACCAGTGCCGTCTTCTTGTCAACTACTTCGGGGAGCTTGCCTATCAGACTTTGTAGAAGTTTTGGACCGCTGTGTCTTCCCGCTTCCCTGAGAACCGCACCCGCTCCCCTTTCACCTATTAAGTTCTTTACCCCCTCAATTGCGTCCACAAATGCTATTAAAAGAATGTCAGAGTCAACCATCCTTTTTATCTATATCATTAATAAGATAATCAATACCATAAGAACTTTTTAAAACCTTGAAAGCATCCGTTATACACCTGTCAAAGGTCTTCTCAAGGCTTCTTAGGAAGTAATAAAACTCCCTTTTAGGAATGTATGCTATCCCCGCCCACTTTCCCCTCTTAGTTAGAACAGAAGCAATACCGCTGAGAGGTATCCTCACGAGTCTTTCCTCAAGGAGTTTTTTGCCGGCATCTATTACCAGTATGTCTTCTCCTTTTAACTTCCTCATTCCTTTGTAAACACCGAAGTTTAGCGTTCCCTGTGTGTTGTTTATAAAGCAGAACTCAGGGAAAAGCTTAAAGGCCTCAAGGAACTCCTCGGTTATTACGGCATAAAGGTTATCTATTCCAAGCTTCTTTTTTATAAGTCTGTAATTTTCCTCGGTTAGTTTGAAAATACCGTCCTTTTGTTTTTCAAGTTCTTTGTAAAAAACGAGAAGAACTTTCATAAAGAAGAATTTTAGACCTGAAGGAGGATACTTCGGAGCTTTTCTGAATCTTTTTCTTCTTGGAGGAGTCCTCTGTCGTGTACTTGTTTATCAACTCTTGCGGGTTGGAGTTTGGAGATTATGTAGTCCATAGCTTTGTAAGCCTTTGAAGGGTCTCCGCAGGTGTAAACGTCAACGGTTGCTATACCGTGCTCGGGCCACGTGTGAATTGAGATATGGGATTCTGCAAGAAGTATAACCCCTGTCGCTCCGTGGGGTTGAAACTGGTAGTAATGGGAGGAGATTTTTGTAAGGTCTGCGTACTTGACAGCTCCCTCCAAAACTTCTCTGATATCTTCAACTCTGTCAATCTTATCCGCTTCAACTCCGTAAAGGTCCGCTAGGATATGCAGTCCGAGGGTCTTTGCCATTTCATATCCTCCCTTGAGAAGTTTTTAAAGAGTTTTACAAAGACTACATGTCGCATAATTGCCTCCTTAGGCAAAATAAAAGTATAATACAAGAACTGTGAAAAAAAAAGATTAACTTACTTGAGACCTACACAGTCTATCGTTAAGAACGCAATCTTTAACATACTCGGGGATATATCAGGGATAAAGTTTCTTGACCTATTTGCGGGAACAGGACAGATAGGGCTAGAGGCGGAAAGAAGGGGAGCTCAGGTCATATTCGTTGAGAAGAACAGAAGCCTTGCGGAAGAGATAAAGAGGAAAACAAAGGAAAAGGTTGTTATCGGGGATGCATTGAGTTTTCTGAGAAGAACCAAAGATAGGTTTCACGTGATATTTGCAGACCCACCCTACATTTACGACAAATACGACGAACTCATAAAATTAGCTCTTTCAAGACTTGAAGAAGGGGGTGTATTCATACTAGAGCACGATAAAAGGAAAAGCTTTAACGCACCGGAAGAAAGAAGATACGGTGATACAGTATTATCAATATGGGTAAAAGAGTAGTTTATCCGGGAACTTTTGACCCTCCCCACTTCGGGCATCTGGACATAGTAAAGAGGAGTGCGAGAATTTTTGACGAGGTTACGGTGGCAATAGCTAAGAGACCGAGAAAGTATCTTCTCTTTGACATAGAGGAAAGGGTTGAGATGTTTCAAAAAATGGTTGAGGATATACCTAACGTAAAGGTTAAGAGCTTTGACGGCTTACTTGTTGACTTCCTAAAGATGGAAGGGATAAACGTAATAGTAAGAGGGGTTAGACTTTTTACCGACTTTGAGTATGAACTTCAGATAGCCCTTACCAATTACAGGCTTGCCGGTGTTGAAACCATATTCATGATGCCCTCCCAGGAGTATATACACATAAGCTCAACAATTGTAAGGGATATAGCTTCTTACTGCGGAAATCTTGAGGAGCTTACTCACCCGTATGTTATAAAAAAACTGAGGGAAAAGTTCGGATGCTCTTAGTTTTTCTCCTTTTCTCCTTTGCTTTTGCTAAGGAGCTTTGTCTTGAGTTTAATATTGACACTGAAGACCCTTACGTAAACAAAAGGGTAGCCACATACGTTGAGAAGTATGCCCTTGAGTCGGGGTTTAAGCTCGGTTGTTCCGAGAACTCGTTAAACCTAAAGGTTAATGCCTCCTTTTCCGAAGAGGGAATAGCCGTATCTCCCAAACAGAGGGTATCAACTTACCTACTGAGCTTAAGTATAAGGATAGGAAGCGAAACCTTCTCTGCAAGCGTTCCCTACTCCCTTCCCTCGGGAGCTTTTGGTGAGCTTCCAAGAAGAAGAGCCCTTGAAGAAGCGATGCAAAGGTTAAGGCTTCCCATAATTAAATACTTCACGGAGCTTTACGCAGGGAAGAGAGAGCCTTAAGATTTCCTTTATGAACGCGATTGAGGAAATAAAAAGGGTAATTCCCCAAGTGGAGAAGTATGTGAAGCAAAGGATAAATGAGTTTGAGAGGCTCGGAAGGGAAGGCAAAACCCACTTTGACTTTCGCCCTTTTCTGGATATAGACTACAACGCCGGTATATTTTCGGAGCTTTGCTTTTGTATACTAACCGCAAACTCCTCAGCAACCCTGGGTATAAAGATACAGGCAACTCTCGGAGACGAGGGATTTATGAACATGTCGGAAAATGAGTTAACCCAAACTCTTACCTCCTTCGGACACAGGTATGCCCAGCAGAGGGCACAAAGGATAGTTGAAGCGCGGGAAAAGTTTAAAGAGGTTTTATCTCTGATACAAAGGGAGAAAAACCCGAAGGTGATAAGGGAGCTCCTTGCAGACCCAAAATCAAGATACAAGATAAAGGGTTTCGGCTACAAAGAGGCTTCACACTTTCTCAGGAATATAGGCTTTAAAGACGTTGCGATAATAGACAGGCATATATCAAGGTTTCTTATGGAAAAAGGACTCCTCAGAGAGGTAAAAACCATCACACCGAAGGTTTACCTTGAAGCTGAAAAGGCACTTGAGAGCCTGTCAAAAGAGCTTAATCTTACCCTCGGAGAGCTTGACCTATACATCTTTTACATAAAAACGAAAAAAGTTTTGAAATGAAAAAAGGTTCAGGCTATATTTTTTCTCTTATTAATAGGAGGAGGCTATGGAGAAGGAACTCCTTAAGAAATGTAAAAAGAGACTTTTAGAAGAAAAAGCAAAGATACTTGAGAGATACCTTGAGAAGGAAGAAACCCAGCAAAGACTGGGAGAGGAGTCAAGGGAGCCGAGGGACTGGGAAGATATAGGTCAGATAACCTATACTGAGGAACTCCTTGATAACCTTTCACAGGTTGAGATGGCAACACTCAAGGAGATAGATTACGCCCTTGAGAAGATAGAAAAGGGAGTTTACGGAATATGCGAAAGATGCGGGGAGGAGATACCCGAGCAAAGACTATGTGCTATACCTTGGACCAGATACTGTGCGAAATGTGCGGAGGAAGTTGAGAAAGAAAGCGGAACTTATATGCCCTCTTACGGTATAGATATGTATAATCCGGAAAACATACAGGTAGAAAGAGAAGACATAGGGGAGGCATGATAGAATACTCCCTATGCTCTGGAAGAAATCCCTAACGGAACTGAAGGAACTCCTTAAAAAGGGAGAAGTATCCCCTAAAGAGGTAATTGAGAGCTTTTACGATAGATTCAATCAAACGGAGGAAAAGGTAAAAGCTTACATAACACCCCTTTATGAGAAAGCTCTAAAAGAGGCAGAAAATCTAAAAGGTAAGGAAAAACCCCTTTACGGAATCCCCGTAGCTGTAAAGGACAACATTCTGGTTGAAGGAGAAAGAACAACATGTGCGTCAAAGATTCTTGAAAACTTCATAGCTCCGTATGATGCAACTGTTATAAAGAAACTAAAAGAGGCGGGAGCCCTTATAGTCGGAAAGACAAACCTTGACGAGTTTGCTATGGGTTCTTCAACCGAGTATTCCGCCTTTTTCCCCACGAGAAACCCGTGGGATACCGACAGGGTTCCCGGTGGTTCTTCCGGCGGTTCCGCAGCTGCTGTTTCCGTTCTTTCCGTACCCGTATCCCTGGGTTCTGATACGGGAGGCTCAATAAGACAGCCTGCAAGCTTTTGCGGAGTCATAGGAATTAAACCTACATACGGAAGGGTGTCAAGGTATGGGCTGGTTGCCTTTGCGAGTTCCCTTGACCAGATAGGGGTCTTCGGAAGGAGAACCGAGGACGTAGCCCTCACCCTTGAGGTGATAAGCGGATGGGACGAAATGGACAGCACTTCGGCAAAAAAACCCGTTCCCAATTGGAGCGAAGAGATAAAGAGAGAGGTAAAAGAACTTAAGGTGGGGATACCGAAAGAGTTTTTTGAGTTTGAGCTTCAAAAGGAAGTAAAGGAAGCTTTTGAGGATTTTATAAAGGAACTTGAAAAGGAGGGTTTTGAAACGATAGAGATTTCCTTACCCCACGTGAAATATGCTATACCTGCTTACTACATAATTGCACCCTCCGAGGCCTCTTCAAATCTGGCAAGGTATGACGGTGTAAGGTACGGCTACAGAGCAAAGGAATACAGCGACGTAATTGAGATGTATTCAAAAACGAGGGATGAAGGGTTCGGACCTGAGGTAAAGAGAAGGATAATGCTAGGAACTTTTGCCCTTTCCGCAGGTTATTACGATGCTTACTATTTAAAGGCTCAAAAGGTGAGGAGGCTTATATACGAGGACTTTATGAAGGCCTTTGAAAAAGTTGATATAATAGCTTCACCCACAACTCCCACCCTTCCCTTTAAGTTCGGAGAGAGGACTAAAAACCCGATAGAGATGTATCTCTCCGATATACTCACAGTTCCCGTAAGCCTAGCAGGTCTTCCGGCTCTATCAATGCCTATAGCTTGGAAGAATAATCTCCCTGTAGGAGGACAGCTTATAGGAAGACCTTGGGATGAAACAACGATATTAAGAGTTTCCTACATCTGGGAACAGAAGTTTAAACATTACGAGAAAATACCCCTTTATTAAATGTATAACCACCTTCTCGGTGTAATTCTTGCCCTTCTTTCCGCCTTCTTCTGGGCTACAAACGACATTTTTAACAAAAAACTCCTTGATGGAAGATACGACGAGAACTTTATCCTGTGGATTAGGTTTCCCTTGGGGACTTTACTGCTTTCCCCTTTCGGAATTCTAAACTGGGACCTTAACGAAACGGTTTTCTTAACAACCTTTTTATGGCTTCCTCTTGAGATATTTGCTTCTATCTTTTTCATAAAAGCCATAAAGTATTCACCCCTATCGGTCGCCATGCCTTTTTTCACTACTATGCCCGTTTTTTCCGCGCTGGGGGGCTGGTTTATACTTGGTGAAGAGCTTGACCTAAAGGGATGGCTGGGGATAGCCCTTATATTTTACGGAAGCCTGAAACTCGCTCGGGGAGACCTGAAGTCCTTTTTAAGGATAAACAGGGGCGTCCTTTACGCCCTGGTTTCATCTTTCCTTTTCGGTATAAACGTAGTTATAGGAAAAATAGCGGTTGTAAACAGCAATCCCCTTTTCTTTTCTTGGTATTACTGCCTCGTTATGAGCTTTTCGTTACTTCCTTTTGTGAAGAACTTCCCTCCCTTAAAAGCTTTAAAGAGGTATGAATTTCCCCTTCTCGGAGTCTTTTTCTCCCTCGGTATGGTTACCTATACCTACGCATACCTCTTTACTTATGCCTCTTACGTTTCGGCGGTTGAGAGGTTATCAATAATCCTTGATGTAATTTACGGAAAGGTTATCTTCGGTGAAAGAACTCAGAACGCCTTGAAATCAAGTCTTATCATGATGCTGGGAGCTTTACTCCTGAGCCTCTGAGAAGTTCAACTATAGTTTTTATCTTTTCCTTCACCTCTTCTTCTTTACCCACGACGTTTATGTGTCCGACCTTTCTTTTAGGCCTTGCCTTCTTTCCGTACCAGTATATTTTCGTTCCTTCTATTGATAGTATTTCCTTCAGGGGTATCTCAGAAATATCCTTTCCGAGTATGTTAACCATGCCGGAAGGTGTTTTAATCTCCGTTGAACCTAAAGGTAGGTCAGTTAGGGCCCTGAGGAGATTTTCAAACTGAGAGGTGTAGGCCCCGTCAAGAGTCCAGTGTCCGGTGTTATGAACTCTGGGGGCAAACTCGTTTATAAGAACCTTACCGCTTTTTAGGAGAAAGAACTCAACGGTGAAAACTCCGACGTAGTTTAACTTTTCCATCAGCCTTTTCGTTATCTCCTCTGCTTCCCTCACGTATACAAAGGGGACGTAGTTATAAAGGAGTATTCCACCCTCATGTTTATTAAAGGGTTGAGGGTAAAAGATAACTTCACCCTCTTTATTTCTCACACCTATACACGAAATCTCAGCATCAAACTTTATAAACTCCTCAACAACGAACCATTCACCCCTTTCGTGGTTCCTGATAACTCCCTTTAAGTCTTCCTTCTTCTCTATCCTATACTGGCCCTTTCCGTCGTATCCGAGCTTTTCCGCCTTAACAACTGCGGGAAACCCTATCTCATCAACCGCTTCGTATAACTCGTCCCTCTTTGCTATGACGAACCTGGGAACGGGAAACCCGTTTTCCTTCAGAAATTTTTTTTCCCTTACCCTACTTTTCTTTATAAAGAGAACCTCCGAGTTTACGAGCTTATCCTCTACCTTTTCTATTATCTCTTCCCTTATGTGTTCAAACTCGTAGGTTATCACATCACACCATTTGTAAAACTCTTCAAGTTCGCTTGACCTAAAACAGGCATCCGCAACCTTACAGGCGGGGGCATCTTCCTTGTCCTCAAGAACGTAAAAAGTGTATCCTAGCTTTCTTCCTTCAAGGATAGTCATCCAGCCAAGTTGTCCACCCCCCAGTATACCCACCTTAAACATACTCAGCTTCCCCTTTTTGCCTTTATCCTCCTAAGTTCTTTCATAAAAGCCTCAAGAGCTTTTCTTTCCTCATCTCCGTAAAAGAACTCCTTCTGAATAGCGTAATCCCAGTTAACCTTTTTCCCGTCAAACCAAGGTCCGTCAAGACATGCAAGCTTTTCCTCTCCCTCCACGAGAACCCTACAGGCAAGACACAGTCCGTTCGCATCAAGTATATGAGCGTTAACCATTGCTATATGGTTTAATTCCTTTTCCTTTGCAACTTCACAGACCATCCGGGAGTCTAAGTTACTTCCGGCACTTACAACCAGGTCGGGTTTTAGAAAGTTTTCAAGGAAATACCTCAGTGCCCAATCGGTATTCCCTTCTTCTCCTAAAGAGCCGTCTTCCGTAAAAACTAAGAACTCCTCGGAAATTTCCGATGCTTCCTCCGTGAGAAATACCTTTTCCTCATTTTCACCTACGTGTATAAAGTAAACCTCGTTATTTTTTCCTTTAAGTGCCTTTCCCACGTTTATTAAGGGAGCTATACCCCAGTTCTTTGAAATGAGTAGAACCCTTCCGTATTTATTAACGGGAAAGGGAGAACCGCAAGGGGCTTCTATAAAGCTAAATCCCTCTTCAAGGAGTTCCGCTATCTCAAGAGTAGCCCTTCCTACCGTTTCTACCAAGAAGGTGTAAGAGTTTTCCTTAACGTGAAGGAAGGAAAGGGGAATGGGCTCGGAGTCTTCTTTAAACTGAACCAGTGCATACTGTCCCGGTTTTACGAGCTTAGCCCTATCGTCTTCAACTTCAATCAAAACCGCGGAAGGTGTTAACCTCTCCTTTCTTATAACCCTGTACATCAGCCACCTACCTTCATAATGTACTCAAGACAGGTTCTAACACCGAATCCCGTTCCTCCCTTCGTGTAGTAAGCGTAATCCTCCTTAGACCATGCGGGACCCGCTATATCAAGGTGAACCCACTTTATTCCTTCCTCTACGAACTCCTCAAGGAACATAGCGGCGGTTATTGCTCCTCCGTATCTTCCTCCCGTGTTCAGAACGTCAGCAACGGTGTTCTTTATCTTCTTTCTGAGTCTCTCGTCGTCCATAGGAAGCTCCCACACCCTCTCACCCGTTCTCTTAGCTATCTCCTTTATCTCTTCCGCAAAGTCCGGTGCGTTCGTAAAGAGTCCGGCGGTATACTCCCCGAGAGCTACCATGCACGCACCCGTAAGCGTTGCCATGTCTATAATCTTGTCGGGTTTTAACTCACTCGCATAAGATAGGGAGTCTGCCATCGTTACCCTTCCCTCAGCGTCCGTGTTGTCTATCTCTATATACTTTCCGTTTTTAGCCCTTATCACATCGTCCGGTCTGTATGCGTTTCCGTCCGGCATGTTTTCCGCTGCAGCGATAATTCCGTGAACCTCAACCTGAGGTTTTAACTGAGCCACAGCCTTCATAATCCCGAGAACCGCACACGCTCCGCTTTTGTCCATCTTCATATTCCTCATGTAATCCCCGGGCTTTATGTTGAGTCCTCCGCTGTCAAAGGTAAGCCCCTTTCCGACTATAGCTATCTTCTCCTTCGGTTTCCCCTGGGGTTTGTAGGTAAGGTGTATAAACCTCGGAGGTGTTGCGGAACCCTTTCCGACGGAGTAGAGAGCCATCATACCCATTTCCTGTATTTCCTTCTCGTCGTAAACCTTACACTCAAGTCCGTATTCTTCCGCGAGTTTTTTAGCTTCCTCAGCAAGGGTCACAGGGTTTATAACATTTCCGGGTTCGTTTACGAGGTTTCTCGTGTAGTTCTGAGCTTCTGCAAATATCTTCCCTTTTTCTATACCGCCGTTCTCTCCCCTGTATATGAGAAACTCCTTAATCTCAAATGTGTCCTCCTGCTTGCTCCTATACTTATCAAAGCTGTAGCTCCCGAGTATAGCACCCTCCGTTAGTGCCTTTGTAAGTTCCTCGGGAAGTTCTCCCCTTCTTGGTGTCACAACGAGTGTTGATTCAACCTTATCCTTTTTCAGTCTCTTTACGAGGTTTGCAGAAGCCCTTCTGTATGTATCCTCGTTTACCTTCTCCTTCTTCCCGAGACCGACAAGATAAACGGCATTTACAGAAAGTCCCACGGTCGGAACCTTTAAAATCTCCCCTTCCTTTCCTTTAAAGTTCTCAACCTCAAGAACTTTCCTAACCCTATTCGCAAGGCCCTTTGATAGTCTTCCGACGGGTCTTGTATCCCCTTCGTAAACCATAATGGATATGCTTTTTCCCTTGTATGCCTTTATATCATCCCTGTAACTCTTCACTTCCATCTTTTCTCACCCCTTTATATACTATATACTTTAAATGCCTAAAAGAACCGACATAAAAAAGATACTCATAATAGGTTCGGGACCAATCGTTATAGGACAAGCTGCCGAGTTTGATTACTCGGGAACTCAAGCCTGTAAAGCCTTAAAACAGGAAGGTTATGAGGTCGTTCTCGTAAACTCCAATCCCGCAACCATAATGACAGATCCGGAACTTGCAGACCGAACCTATATAGAACCCCTTACCGCGGAAATCCTTGAAGAGATTATAAAGGTTGAAAGACCTGACGCTCTTCTTCCAACTCTCGGTGGACAGACGGGTTTAAACCTTGCGGTTGAACTTTACGAGAGTGGCATCCTTGATAAATACGGCGTTGAGTTGATAGGTGCCAACTACGAGGCTATAAAGAAAGGGGAGGACAGGGAACTATTTAAGAAAGCCATGGAAAATATAGGTCTAAAAGTTCCCGAGAGTGCCATAGTCCGCTCAATGGAGGAGGGACTCAAGGCAATAGAAAAGATAGGATTTCCGGTTATTCTAAGACCTGCCTTTACCCTAGGGGGAACGGGAAGTTCAATAGCTTACAACCTTGAGGAGTTCAAAGAAAAGCTTAAGGTAGCCCTTGAGACTTCCCCTATTCACGAGGTTTTACTTGATAAGTCCCTTATAGGCTGGAAGGAGATAGAGTTTGAGGTTGTAAGGGATAAAGCGGACAACGTTATAATCGTATGTGCCATAGAAAACTTAGACCCCATGGGTGTCCACACCGGTGATTCAATAACGGTAGCTCCTACCCAGACCCTTACAGACAAAGAGTATCAAATGCTTAGAGATGCAGCTATAGCGGTTATAAGGGAGGTAGGAGTTGATACGGGAGGGTCAAATATACAGTTTGCACTCTCTCCGGAAAGCGGTGAGTTTTACGTAATAGAAATGAACCCGAGAGTTTCCCGTTCTTCAGCTTTAGCATCAAAGGCAACAGGATTTCCCATAGCTAAGGTTGCGGCAAAGCTTGCGGTAGGCTATACCCTTGACGAGCTCAAGAACGATATAACTAAGTTCACCCCTGCTTCTTTTGAACCTTCAATAGACTATGTTGTAGTAAAGATTCCGAGGTTTGATTTTGCAAAGTTCCCGGAAGCGGACAGAACTCTCACAACGATGATGAAGTCCGTAGGGGAAGTTATGGCCATAGGTAGAACCTTCAAGGAAGCTTTACTGAAGGCTATAAGAAGCCTTGAGATAGACAGATACGGTCTCTCTTTTCCGAGACTTGAAGTTGACAAGATAGACCTCGAGAGGAATCTCATAAATCCAAATCCCGACAGACTCTGGTATATTGCAGAAGCCATAAGGCGAGGATACACAATAGATGAACTTTACGAGCTTACAAAGATAGATAGGTGGTTCTTATACAACATAGAAGAGATTGTTAGATTTGAGAAAACACTTGAAAAAGAGGAACTTACACCCGAGATACTTAGGAGGGCAAAGGAGCTGGGATACTCCGATAACGAGATAGCGAAGATAAGGGGTAAAAAGGAAGAGGAGATAAGGGAGCTTAGAAAGTCCTACGGAATAAAACCATCGTTCAAGGGTGTTGACACATGTGCGGGAGAGTTCGTAGCCTACACTCCATACTACTATTCTTCTTACGAGAGGCCTTACTATACCGTAGAGGGAACGGAAATACTTGATGAAGATTAAAAAATTTATTTACTCTCTTCCCGAAGAAGAGTTTTACCGGCTCGTTTACGAGAAATCGCTTCCCGTTGAGGTTATTAAAAGGGAAGGGGGAAAGGTTATATTTGCCCTGTATAGAGAGCTAAAAGAGTTAAAACCTTTGGAAGTTCGGGAAGTTAAGCAAGATTGGGAAAACTGGATGGAAAGGTTTAAACCCGTTGAGGTTGACGACTTTGTAATTTTACCTCCTTGGAAGAGAGCGGTTTACATAAAGCCCGGAATGGCCTTCGGAACCGGGCTCCATCCGACAACGAGACTCTGTATAAAAGCACTCAAAAAACATTTAAAGGAGGGTATGAGTGTTCTTGACGTAGGAACCGGTAGCGGTATACTCGCAATAATTTCAAAGATACTCGGGGCTTCTTCCGTTTTGGGAATAGACGTAAGTGAAGATGCGGTAAGGGAGTGCGGAGAAAATGCAAAACTTAACAACGTTAAGATAACGTGTTTAAAGGCGGAGCCGGGAGACATTAAAGAAACCTTTGACCTCGTCGTTGCAAATCTTGAGATAAAGATATTTAGGGAAGTTTTACGGGATATAAAACCTAAGTTCAGAAAGATAGGGATATTCTCGGGTCTATATGAGGAAGAGGACCTAAAGGAATTTGAAAAGCTTTTACGTATAGACTTTTACGAGGTTCTTGAAGAAGAAAACTGGTATTGTATTGTTGTAAAAAAGTAAAAAAAGGGAAGGAAAGAAGTTACTCCTCAAGGGTTGAAACGTCACCCACGTCAAGACCAAGTTCTTCCGCTTTTAGTATTCTCCTCATTATCTTTCCGCTTCTCGTCTTGGGAAGCTTCTCCCTGAACTCAATCTCGTCGGGAACAGCTATAGGGCCGAGCTCGTTTCTAACGTGGAGCTTAAGCTCTTCAACAAGTTTCTCGGAGGGTTCAACACCTTTCTTGAGAACAACGAAAGCCTTTATGCTCTCTCCCTTAACCTCGTGAGGTTTTCCTATAACCGCAGCTTCAGCTACGGCCGGGTGACTGACCAGAGCACTCTCAACCTCCATAGTTCCTATTCTGTGTCCTGCAACGTTTATAACGTCGTCAGCTCTTCCGAGAATCATTATGTATCCCTCTTCATCGTATGATGCAAGGTCTCCCGCAAAGTAGACGCCCTTAATCGTGTTCCAGTATTTCTCGTATCTTTCGGGTTCTCCCCAGCACGTTCTCAACATAGAAGGCCAGGGAGATTTTATAACCAAGAAACCAACCGTATTGGGGGGAACCTTATTTCCGTCCTTATCAACAACCTCGGGTTCTATCGTGAAGAAAGGCTTCCCTGCTTTTCCGGGTTTTGCCGGATAAGAGGGGATTGTCGTTATCATGTGAGCCCCAGTTTCTGTTTGCCACCACGTATCAACGATTACACATTTTTCCCTTCCTATGTATTTGTAATACCAAAGCCAAGCCTCGGGATTTATAGGTTCTCCAACGGAACCGAGAATTCTCAGAGAAGAAAGGTCATACTTCATAGGCCACTCTTCCCCGTATCTCATGAACATTCTTATAGCCGTCGGAGCTGTGTAAAAAACGTTAACCCTGTATTTTTCTATGTATCTCCACCACCTTCCGGGGTCGGGGTAATCGGGAGCTCCCTCCGTTATAACTGACGTGACGCCGTTTGCCAGAATTCCGTAAACGATGTATGAGTGCCCGGTAATCCAGCCTATATCCGCAGTGCACCAGTATATATCATCATCGTGGAGGTCAAAAACTATCTTTGATGTGTAGTAAGTCTGAACCATGTAACCGCCCGTGGTGTGAAGAACACCTTTCGGTTTGCCGGTCGTCCCGGAGGTGTAGAGAATGAATAAGGGGTCTTCAGCATCCATAACCTCAGGCTCGCACTCGGGAGATGCGTTCTTAACCATCTCGTTAAAGTCAACGAAAAACTCACCTTTTTCCTCAAGAGCATCTCCGTCCCTGTCCCATACCACAACCTTTTCAACGAAGTCAAGTCCATCTATAGCCCTTTCAACCACAGAAAGAAGGTCTATTTTCTTACCCCTTCTTTGAGTGTAACTTGCGGTTACCACAACCTTAGCCTTAGCGTCTTCTATCCTCGTTCTAAGGGCGCCTTCCGAGAAACCGGCAAAAACTACGCTGTGTATGGCACCTATTCTCGCACATGCGAGCATAGTAGCTATAGCTTCTATAGTTGTAGGCATGTATATAGAAACCCTATCTCCCTTCTTAACACCGAGAGATTTAAGACCGTTGGCTATCCTGTTTACAAGTTCAAGGAGCTCCCCGTATGTAATCTTCCTCTCGTTATCGTTTTCATCAACGTATATGTATGCTACTTTATTTCTCTTTCCATTCTTTACATGTCTATCAAGACAGTTGTAGGTTATGTTTGTCTTGGCCCCTACGAACCACTTTGCGTATGGGAAGTTCCACTCAAGAACCTTGTCCCACTTCTTGAACCAGTGAAGCTCCTCCGCAACCTTAGCCCAGAAGCCTTCTCTATCCTTAACGCTTTCTTCGTAAACCTTTTCGTAATCCTTGATCCAAGCTCTTTCTACAATTTCCTCGGGGGGATAATACTTTTCCTTGACTTTTAAAAGGACTTCGGACTTCTCTTCAGCCATTTTAGCACCTCCTTTTTGAAATTAAATTTTAGCAACTTTTCATTAAAAATCTACAAAAGGAAACTGTAATAAAATTAAAAGGTTGTTTTAAAAATTTAAAGTAAAATCTCAAAAAATTAGAATATAAGCATAATTTAAATCTATGCTTAAGCGTGTATCCCTTGAAACACAAATATTTAAAGGGAAATTTTTAGATAAAACAGTGTTTTAAAAACGTATTTCTTGAATTTTTAAAGGGGAAAATCTATTATTTATTGAAACATCTTTATAAGGAGGTGGATTATGGATAAGGAAAAGCTGGAATCCTACCACAGAGCAAATATAACGGTTATAACTGTTCTCCTAATAGTATGGG
Organism: Aquifex sp.; assembly: GCF_056494385.1. Taxonomy (NCBI): domain Bacteria; kingdom Pseudomonadati; phylum Aquificota; class Aquificia; order Aquificales; family Aquificaceae; genus Aquifex; species Aquifex sp. The sequence continues at coordinate 37,582 of NZ_JBSLZM010000053.1, forward strand.
CTCTCGTTTCCTACGGGGGGGCTATAATAGCGAAAGCTCTTTTCGGTGCAAAGGCAACAATTTTCGGGTTTCCCGCTCACTACTGGATAAGTGCCCAGTTTTCCGTAATCACCTTCGTCGTAGAGATATTCGTTTACGCTTGGATTATGAACAACCTTGACAGAAAATACGGAGTGGAGGAGTAAGCCATGGAGTGGCTCGGTTACGTAATAGTTTTCGGAATAGTAATAGTCTTCATGGCGATAGCTATTTATAACAGGGCTACCGAAGCGGCCGAATTCTACGTTGCGGGAAGAAGAATACCCGCCTTCTGGAACGGTATGGCCGTTGCGGCGGACTGGATGAGTGCAGCTTCCTTTATATCAATGGCAGGAGCTCTATACGCACTGGGATACGACGGACTGGCTTACATAATGGGATGGACAGGGGGATACGTCCTTCTCGCACTCCTCATAGCCCCTTACTTGAGAAAGTTCGGTAAGTTCACCGTTCCCGACTTCATAGCGGAGAGGTATGAGAGTAATTTTGCAAGGCTGGTTGCTTTAATAATAGCGATAATCATAAGCTTCACCTACATGGTAGGACAGGTAGCCGGTGTCGGTATCATAATGGGTAGACTCTTTGGTGTTCCCTTTGAAGTAGGTATAGCGATAGGTATGGTCGTGATTATAGCAACCACGATAATAGGCGGAATGAAATCAATAACCTGGACCCAGGTAGCCCAGTATATAGTTCTCATAACCGCATACCTTCTTCCCGTTTCACTTCTCGCTATGCAGTGGTTCGGAGTACCCCTGCCCCAGTTTTTATACGGAAACGTTCTCCAATGGATTACAGACCTTGAAACTCAGCACGGTATAACACCCCATTACGTGGAACCCTACGCCAAGTTTACTATGATTCAGTTTCTTGCACTTATGTTCGTCCTTATGGCCGGAACAGCAGCATTGCCACACGTTTTAATGAGGTTCTTCACAACGCCCTCCGTGAGGGATGCAAGATGGAGTGCGGGATGGGCTCTCTTCTTTATAGCTATACTTTACCTCACCGCTCCGGCTTATGCGGCATTTTCAAGGTACGTAATACTTAAGGATGTCGTGGGGAAACCTATAGACCAGCTTCCTGCATGGGCTCAGAAGTGGGCGGAAGTAGGTCTTTTCAACGTTATAGATAAGAACGGAGACGGTATAATACAATGGGCCGAGTTAAACATACACAGGGATATAATCGTTCTCGCAACGCCGGAAATAGCGGGTTTAAGCTTACTCGTCGGGTACTTCGTAATGGCAGGTGGTTTGGCAGCGGCACTTTCAACCGCTGACGGACTTTTACTCGTTATAGCTGCCGCTATATCAAACGACCTTTACGCAAAAATGATAAATCCCGACGCACCCGAAAAGAAGGTTGTTATGCTCGGAAAAGCTGCGGTTGCCGTAGCGGGAGTAATCGGTGGTTTTGTTGCAGCTATGAAGATAGGATTTATCGTCCAGATAGTCGCTTGGGCATTCTCCTTAGCTACAGCGTCATTCTTCCCTGCACTCGTTCTCGGTATATTCTGGAAGAGGCTAAACAGACAGGGAGCTGTAGCCGGAATGGTTGTAGGACTGCTCGTTACGATTATTTACATATACCTGAATAAGACCCAAGGTTTTTCAATAGCCGGAATCCAACACACCGCCTCCGGAGTTTTCGGGCTTATTGCTAACCTCGTAGTTTCCTACATAGTTGCGATGACGACACCTCCTCCTTCCGAGAGGGTTCAAAAGCTTGTTGAGGATATCAGGTATCCCAAAAAGATTCACGAAGTATGATAACAGACATAGAGGACTTCTTAAGAACCCACTACCCCTTTTCTTCCCTTCCTCCTACTTCTCTTGAAAGCCTTTCAAGAAACATAAAGATAAAGTATTACCCCAGGGGAAG